>NZ_JBHTRF010000105.1:0-24322 GCF_042796115.1 Kitasatospora sp. NPDC056446
CCCGAGGGCCTTCCCGGCCCTCGGGGCGGCGCCGCCGTTGAATGGTGCTAGTGTCATTAGCACCATGTTGCTGAAGCTGGATACCGGGGACACCCGACCGCTGCACGAACAGGTCGCCGGCGCGATCAGACGGGCCGTCGCCGAGGGCGAGTGCGCCCCCGGGGACAAACTGCCCCCGGCCAGGGAGCTCTCCCTGGCCCTCGGGGTGAACGCCAACACCGTGCTGCGCGGGCTGCGCACGCTGCGCGACGAGGGGGTGCTGGAGTTCCGCCGGGGACGCGGCGTCACGATCGCCGCGGGCGCCGACACCCGGACCGAACTGGTCGAACGGGTGCGGCAGTTGGTCGCGGACGCGGCCCTGGCCGGCTACAGCAGGAACGATCTCGTGGACTTGATCAGGGGGATGTCGTGACGGACGAAGGATCACCGGCGAAGGCGGCGCACCGGGGTGCGCTCTGGGGGGCGGCGGCCTGGTCGCTGGGCGTCCTGGCGCTGCTGGTCGCGCTGCCGCCGGCGGCGCGGGACCGGCTGCCGGACCCGCTGGCCACCCACTGGAGCGGGCACGACCCGGACGGGTCGATGTCGCTGACGGCGGCCGCGCTGGTCCCGGCCGGCCTGTGGCTGGCCCTGGTGCTGGGCTCGGCGCTCCTCCAGCGCTACCAGGGCGGACGCACGCCCGGCGCCGGGGCCGCGGCGCTGGCGGGCGGCGGGGTGCTGCTGACGGGTGCGCAGACCGCGATCGTGCACGCCAACCTGGACCGCGCCCGCTGGCAGGACGCCGAGCCGATGGGCGTCCAGGTGGTCCTGGTCCTGGCGGCCACGGCCGCCGCCGGGCTGCTCGCCTGGCTGGCGGGCCGCCGGTTCGGGGGCCGGGCCGAGGAGCGCCCGGCAGCCGGGGCGCCGGTGCTGGAGGCGCCGGAGGGCGAGCAGTTCGTCTGGCTCTCCCGGACCGCCAACCCGTGGCTGCAACTCCTGGCCGCCGTGCTCGGGCTGGTCGCGGCGGCGGGCCTGGTGGCGGCCGCGAGCGGGCTGGCCGGCCTGGACTGGTCGCTCGTCCTGCCGTTCGCGCTGCCCGCCGTCGCCGTCCTGGCCTGCTCCTCGGTGCAGGCGCGGGTGACTGCCCGCGGACTGACCGTCGGCTTCGGCCCGTTCGGCCGGCCCGCCCGGCACTGGTCCCCCGCCGACCTCGTCTCGGCCCGCGCCGAGGAGCGCACCGCCGCGCAGACGGGCGGCTGGGGCTACCGGATCAACCGGCTCGGCACCACGGTGATGCTGCGCCGGGGCGTCTGCCTGGTGGTGCGCACCCGCCGGGGCGCCGAGTTCGCGGTCAGCGTCGACGACGCCGAGCGCGGGGCGGCCCTGCTCAACTCGCTGATCGCGCGCACCGGCCGGCCGACGGGCTGAGCCGAGGACGTCCGCGGGGTGCCGGGGACACCCCGCGGACGGTAAACCACTCGATTCGGTGGTGCTTCGAACGCCGATACGGGTACACCAGTTGACGGCCGCTCAGGTACGTCGCGGTGCCCATCGACACCGCCCCTGCCCTGTCCCCCGCGGCCCGAGGATCCACGGGCGCACGCGCCCGTGCGCACGCAAGGAGGCGTCCGTGACGCACGACTCCGACTCACGCACGCAGTACCCACCGGGCGCCCGGCCGGGCGTCCAGGACGAGCGGACGGTCAGGTTCCTCCGGCTCGGCGTCGGGCTGATCGGCATCCTGCTGCCGCTCGCCCTGCCGTTCGGCAACTGGCTGGCCGCCGAGGTCACGGGGCGCGGCACGGACGGCTTCTGGCCGGGCTCGATGAGCGCCTCGTACTACACCGGCACCCGGAACGTGTTCGTCGGCGCCCTGTGCGCGCTCGGGGTGTTCCTGATCTGCTACCGCTTCGACCGCCGGGACGACCGCTGGAGCACGGCGGCCGGGGTGTTCGCGGTCGGGGTGGCGCTGTGCCCCACCGCGCTGCCCGGCGCCTCGGGCCTCCAGCGCACCGTCGGGGTGCTCCACCTGGTCTTCGCGAGCCTGCTGTTCGTCATGCTGGCGATGTTCTGCCTCTACTCCTTCCGCAACCCCCGCTCCACCCAGCCGGCCCGGGTCGGCACGGCCTACCTGGCCGCCGGGGTGCTGATCCTGGCCGCCCTGCTGCTCTCCCTCGCGGCCGCGGCGACGGGCATCGGCGGCGACTGGTCGATCCGGCCGCTGTACCTCTGCGAATGGGCGGCGACCTGGGCGTTCGGCTGGGCCTGGATCGGCGCCGCGCTCGAACTCGCCGCGCACGGCCGTGGCGGCGCCGACCGGGCCGCCCTCCCCCGGCAGCCGGGCGGTGCGGCGGTGGACGCCGGGCCCTCGGAGGCGCCGGCCTGAGGGCTCGCCCGGAGGTCGCCGCGAGGGCTCGGTCCGATGGCCCCGGTCCGAGCCCCCCGGCCCGATGATCTCAGCCTGAGGGCCTGTCATCTTGTCGTACTGCCCGACCGTTACCATGCGCACCAAGGACCGCCACCTGGGCGGCCGGTGACGGATCCCCAGCAACGGAGGGCGACCATGGCGAACGAGGTCCGGGCGGAGCACGGCCCGCAGAAGGATTTCCCCTCGGTGGACCTACGGATGGACGTTCCGCACTCCGCCCGGGTCTACGACTACCTCATCGGCGGCAAGACCAACTTCGAGGCGGACCGGCTCGCCGCACACGCCTCGGTGCAGGCCTGGCCGTCGCTGCCGATCTCCATGCGCACCACCCGCGACTTCATGCAGCGCTCGGTGCGCCACCTCGCCGAGCAGTACGGGGTACGGCAGTTCCTGGACATCGGCACCGGCATCCCCACCTCGCCGAACGTGCACGAGATCGCCCAGGCGATCGCGCCCGGGACACGGGTCGCGTACGTGGACAACGACCCGATCGTGCTGACCCACGCGCGGGCGCTGATGTCCAGCACGCCCGAGGGCCGCACCTGTTACGTGGACGCCGACTTCCGCGACCCGGAGTCGATCATCGCCGAACCCCGGCTGCGCGAGGTCCTCGACCTCTCGCAGCCGGTGGCGCTGTCGCTGATCGCGATCGTCCACTTCGTACTGGACAAGGACGACCCGCAGGGCATCGTGCGCCGCTTCATGGACGCCCTGGCCCCCGGCAGCTTCCTCGCCCTGACCGTCTTCACCGGCGACACCGACCCGGTGGGCGTGGGCGGCGTCGGCCGTGAGTACAACGCGCGCGGCATCCCGCTCCAGATCCGCGACAAGGCCGAGACCGAGGCCTTCTTCGACGGCTACGAGCTGCTCGACCCGGGCGTCACACTGGTCCACCACTGGCGCCCGGACGCCGGCGCAGCGCCCGTCCGCGACCAGGACATCGCGATGTACGCGGGCGTGGCGGTCAAGCGCTGAACCGCGCCGACGGGGCGGGGGCCGGTCAGCCGGGGACGGCGACCAGGCCCGCCTCGTAGGCGAGGATGACCAGGTGCACCCGGTCACGGGCGTCCAGCTTGGCGAGCAGCCGGGTCATGTAGGTCTTGACGGTGGCGATGCTGAGCACCAGTTCGGCGGCGATCTCGGTGTTGGACAGGCCCCGGCCGACGAGCGTCAGGATCTCCCGCTCCCGCTCGGTGATCGCCTCCAGCCGCCGTCCGGCGTCGTTCCGCGCGCCCGGCACCGGCCACCGCCCCGACCCCCCTCCGGAGGCCGACCCCGGCGGCCGCCCGCCGACGAACGCGCCGATCAGCCGCCGGGTGACGCTCGGCGCGATCAGCGCCTCCCCGGCGGCGACCACCCGCACCGCGCCGAGGATGTCGTCCAACGCCATGTCCTTGACCAGGAATCCGGACGCCCCGGCGTGCAGCGCCGCGTACACGTGCTCGTCCTCGTCGAAGGTGGTGAGCACGACCACCCTGGTCGGCCCGCCGGCGGCGGTCACCAGCCGGGTGGCCTCGATGCCGTCCATGCCGGGCATCCGGATGTCCATCACCACGACGTCCGGGCGCAGTTCGGCCGCCAGCCGGACGGCCTCGGCCCCGTTGCCCGCCTCGCCGACCACCTCGACGTCGGCCGTCTCCGCGATGACCATCTCCAACGCGGCCCGCACCAGCGGCTGGTCGTCGGCCAGCACCACCCGGATCACGCGCCCGCCTCCCCCACCGTCGCGGCAGCCGTGGCGACAGCCGGCGCAACAGCCGGCGCAACGGCCGGCGCAACGGCCGTCGCGGCAGCCGGCGCAACGGCCGTCGCGGCAGCCGGAACAGGTCCGGCGACCGGGACCGGCAGGGTCGCCGCCACCCGGAACCCGCCGTCGGGGCGCGGCCCCGCGTCGAACTCCCCGTGCAGCAGGGCGACCCGCTCCCGCAGTCCGGCCAGGCCGAAGCCGCCGACCGAAGCCGGGACACCGCCGGGCCCCCGGCCCCGGTCGGTGACCTCGACGGACAGCTCCCCCGCCGTCCGGCAGTCGACGGAGACCACGCAGGCGTCCACCCCGGCATGCCGGACCACGTTGGTGACCGACTCCTGGACGACCCGGAACGCCGCGAGGTCGATCTCCGCGGGCAGCGGCGGGAGTTCACCGCGCCACCGGACCTCCACCCGCACCCCCGCCGCGGTGGTCGCCCCGGCCAGCCGGTCGAGGTCGGCCAGGCCCTGCGGAACGGTCGCCGAAGCCTCGCCGTCGGCCCGGCGCAGGACGACGAGCATCCGGCGCAGCGCCGCCAGGGTGTCCCGCCCCGCGGCCTCGATCTCACCCAGCGCCGCCTTGGCGCGCTCGGGCCGGCTGTCGATCACCCGGCGGGCGGCACCGGCCTGGAGGGCGACGATGCCGAGGCTGTGCGCGACGGTGTCGTGCATCTCGCGGGCGATCCGCAGCCGTTCGGCGGTGACCGCCTCGGCCGCCGCCCGGCTGCTCAGCGCCTCGGCGTGCTCCCGGTTCTGCCGCACCGAGCGCCCGACCAGCCAGGCGACCAGCGCCAGCAGCGCGGCGCCGTCGGCCGAACCGATGTGGGTTCCGGTGAAGATGCCCACCGTGTTGCCGTGCACCAGGCCGATGTGCAGCACCAGGAAGGCCATGACCAGGCCGAACGCGGCCCGAGAGGTGCGGCGCGGCCGGGTGGCGGTGATCAGGCAGAGCGCGGTGTCGACCGCGAGCAGCGCGCCCGGCGGCACCTGGGTGCCCCCGGCCCAGCCGTCCGTCTCGGTCCAGGTGGCGATCAGCAGCAGCGTGACCGAGAGCACCGGCAGCCGGCGCACCAGCGCGGCGCCCGCCAGGGCCACCACCGAGTCGGCCAGGGTGAACGCCCACCCGCCGTGCTCGGCGGCACCGTGGTGCTGCGCGGCGCCGCCGCCGAGCCGGACGGCGGGGTAGGCGACGGACACGCACCAGGCGAGCGCGACCCAGACTTCGGGCGGGACGCGCCGGAACAGCGGCGGGGAGGGGGTCGAGGACATGGTTCGAGATCGTAGCGACGGGCCGGGGGCACCGTCATCCAGCCGTGGTTGTACGGCCCGGGCTGACCTGCGGTGTCGACGCCGGTCCGATGCGGCGGCGACCGCTCCCCCGGCACTGTGGAGCCCATGATCGAAGTAACCGAGCTGACGAAGCGCCACGGCCGCGGCAGGGCCGCCAAGACCGCCGTCGACCGCCTCACCTTCACCGTCCGGCCGGGCGCCGTCACCGGCTTCCTCGGCCCCAACGGCGCCGGAAAGTCCACCACCCTGCGAATGGTCCTCGGCCTGAACGCCCCCACCGCCGGGACCGTCACCGTCGACGGCCGCCCCTTCCGCGACAGGCCGCGCGGCCTGCGCCACGTCGGCGCCCTGCTGGACGCGGGCGACGTCCACGGCGGTCGCACCGGCCGAAACCACCTGCGCGCCCTGGCCCTCGGCAATGCGCTCCCGGCCGCGCGGGTGGAGGAGGTGCTCGCCGAGGTCGGGCTCACCGAGGCCGCCGGGCGGCGGATCGGCGGCTACTCGCTGGGCATGAAGCAGCGGCTGGGCATCGCCGGGGCGCTGCTCGGCGACCCGCCGGTCCTGCTGTTCGACGAGCCGCTGAACGGGCTGGACCCGGAGGGCGTGCTCTGGGTGCGCGGACTGTTCCGGCGACTCGCGGACGAGGGCCGGACGGTCTTCGTCTCCAGCCACATGATGGCCGAGATGGAGCACACCGCCGACCGCCTGGTGGTGATCGGACGCGGCCGGCTGCTCGCCGACGAGAGCCTGGCCGAGTTCTCGGCCCGGGCCGGACGGGACGCCGTCACCGTCCGGGCGGCCGAACCCGAGCGACTGGCCGCCGTGGCGGCGGCTGCGGGCGCCACCGTCCGGCCCGGCCCGGACGGCGCCCTCGTGCTGACCGGGGTCGACGCCGTCCGGATCGGCGAACTCGCCCTGGAGCACCGCCTGTTGCTGCACGCCCTGACTGCCAGCGGCGCCTCCCTGGAGGAATCGTTCATGGAACTGACCGCCGACAGCGCCGAGTACCTCGCCGGAGAGCCCCGATGACCACCGCACCCGCCACCGCCCCCACCGCCACCCCGAAGACCACCGCCCGCACCGCCGCACGGGCCGCCGCACCGACGACGACCGCCGCCCCGAAGACCACCGCGACGGACTGGGCCGGCCGCGCCGAACCCCGCGCCCGCTTCCGCGACCTGCTCGCCGCCGAGTGGCTCAAGTTCCGCTCGCTGCGCTCGATCCCCTGGGTGCTCGGCCTCAGTGCCCTGGTCATCGTCGCCGCCGACATCAAGTCCGCCCTGTACACCCACGACCACTACACCCCGGGCAGCGGCGACCCGGTGGTCATGGCGCAGATCGCACTGAACGACGCCTTCAACGTGGTCTCCGCCGACATCCTGCTGCTCGTGGGCGGCAGCATCGGCGCGCTCGCCATCGCGGGCGAGTACGCGACCGGGCTGATCCGCACGACGCTGGCGGCCGTACCGGACCGTCGGGCCGTGGTCGCCGCCAAGGCGTGCGTCCTGGCCGCCGTGATGCTCGCCTTCGGCGTGCTCACCGTCGGCGTCTCCTTCGGCGTCAGCCAGGCGATCCTGTCCGACCTCGGCATCGGACAGTCCCTCACCGATCCGCTCGCCCTCCGCTACGTCGCGGCGGCCGTGCTGTTCGGACCGGTCTGCGCACTGGTCGGGCTCGGCCTCGGCACGCTGATCCGGCACAGCGCCGGCTCCGTGCTGGGCACCGTCGTGGTGCTGTTCTTCCTGCCGTCCCTCCTCACCGAGCGCTACCGGTGGACGGCCGACCTGCTGCACGCCCTGCCGCTCACCGCCTGGCAGCGCCTGGCCCGCACCTCCATGGCGGGCCTGCGCCCGACCGAGTACCCGGCCACCGTCACGGGTTCCTGGATCACCCTGGCGGCCTGGGCGATCGTCCCGGTGGTGGTCGCGGCGGCCGTGATCCGCCGCCGGGACCACTGACCGGGGCGCGGCCCGGGCCCGGCCCGGGCCTGCGTCAGGGCCTGCGTCAGGGCCTGCGTCAGGGCCTCCGTCAGGACCCGTCCCCCGCCCGGGCCCCACCGGCCCGGGCGTCGCCCCGGCCCGCCGCCGTGTCCGCCACCGCGACCAGCAGCGCCGCCAGCACCAGGCCCGCCGCGACCGTCACCCCCAGTTGGAAGGCCCGTGCCCAGTCCGGGTCCGGGCCGCCGACCTGCGCGAAGAACACCGAGCCGACCACCGCGATGCCCACCGCCGAGCCGACCCGCTGCGCGGTCTGCAGCACCCCGCCCGCGCTGCCCGCCCGGGCGACCGGCACCCGCTGGAGGGTCAGCGTCTGGTTCGGCGAGATCACCAGCCCGCTGCCCACCCCGGCGACCAGCAGCGGCAGCGCCGTCGTCCAGGCCACCCAGGGCCCCGACCACAGCTGCACCGCGAGCTCCGAGGCCAGCAGCCCGGCCAGCACCAGCAGCAGCCCGGCCACCACCAGCCGCCGCCCCAGCCGGCTCACCAGCCGTCCGCCCACCGCCGCGGCCACTCCCGAGCCGACCGCGAACGGGGTGATCGCCACGCCCGCCGCCAGCGCCGAGTAGTGCAGCCCGGCCTGGAGGTACAGCGTGAAGATGAAGAAGATCGCGGTGAACCCGGCGAAGTACACCAGCGACAGCAGCACCCCGGCCGCGTACGGGCGCACCGCGAAGAGCGCCATGCTCACCAGCGGCTCCCGCCGCCGCCCGTAGTGCGCCTCCCAGCCGACGAAGGCCCCGAGCAGCACCGCCGCCAGCGGCAGCAGCAGCCAGCGCGCCGGACTGTGCCACTGCTGCTCCTGGACGAACGGCAGCAGCAGGGCGACCGTCCCGGCACCGAGCAGCACCACGCCGACCGGGTCGAAGTCCCGGTGCCCGGCCCGCGCGGCGGCGGGCGGGGGCGGCGGGAGCAGCCGGTAGGCGATCGGCAGCGCCGCGATGCCGATCGGCAGGTTGACCAGGAACACCCAGCGCCAGCCGTCCTGCGGGCCGAACAGGTGGATCAACAGCCCGCCGAGCAGCGGCCCGACGGCGGTGGACAGGCCGATGGTCGCGCCGAGCGCGCCGAAGGCCCGGCCCCGGTCCGGGCCCTGGAAGAGGGTCTGGATGAAGCCGGACACCTGCGGGACGAGCACGCCGCCCGCCGCGCCCTGGAACAGCCGGGCCAGCACCAGCCACTCCTGGTTCTGCGCCGCACCGGCCAGCGCACTGGCGGCGGTGAACAGCGCGAGCCCGGCGAGGAACACGGCGCGCCGGCTGCGGGCGTCGCCGAGCCGCCCGGACGGGACGAGCACCAGGCCGAAGGCCAGCGCGTAGCCGCTGAGCACCCATTGGAGACCGCTCTCCGACATGTGCAGTCCGGAGCGGACGGTCGGCAGGGCGACGTTCACGATGCTGACGTCCAGCAGGGTCATGAAGCCGGCGACCAGGCAGACCGCGAGCGCCCGCCAGCGCCGCGCGTCGGCCCGCCCGCCCACGGCGGTGGCGCCGGGCGCGTCGGAGTGCGCGGTGCCGCAGGGGGGTCGGGCGGTCATGGGAGCCTCCTCCCGGTGTCCTTCCCGGTGCTGCCGGATTCCCGGTGTCCCGGTGCCCAGTGCCCGGGCGGTCCCGGTATCCCGGTACCCGGGCAGTCCCGGTGATCCGGTGTCCGGGCGGTCCCGGTGATCCGGTGTCCGGGCGGGGCCTGCTGCGCGGCCGGTCGGCGACGCCAGGCCCGTCCCGGCCGGCGCCGCCCGGCTCATCGTCGCCCGGCCCGTCCGGCGCCGCCACCCGGGCCGTCGCCCGTGCCCCGGCCCGGACCGCACGCTCCCCCGCCTCACCCGAACGGCCGAACCGGATCGCGACCGGCGCCCGTACCCCGGAGGCTGACGGCATGACCGTCGCCACCGAGACCCCGCCGTCCGCCCCGCCGGTCCTGGACATCCGGCAACGCAACGTCGTCTTCGGCACCATCGTGCTCGGCATGCTGCTGGCCGCACTCGACCAGACCATCGTCGGCACCGCGCTGCCCACCATCGTCGCGGACCTCGGCGGAGCCGCGCACATGTCCTGGGTGGTGACGGCCTACCTGCTCGCCGAGACGGTGGCCACCGTCCTGGCCGGCAAGTTCGGCGACCTGTACGGGCGCAAGCTGCTGTTCCAGGTCTCGGCGATCGTCTTCGTGGCCGGCTCCTTCCTGTGCGGCCTGGCGACGAACATGACGCTGCTGATCGCCTGGCGGGCCGTGCAGGGCATCGGCGCGGGCGGCCTGATGGTCACCGCGATGGCGCTGATCGCGGATGTCATCCCGCTGCGCGAGCGCGGCAAGTACCAGGGCGCGATCGGCGCGGTGTTCGGTGTGGCCACGGTGATCGGACCGCTGCTGGGCGGGCTGTTCACCGACCACCTGTCCTGGCGCTGGGCGTTCTACGTCAATGTGCCGATCGCGGTCGTGGTGGTCATCGCGGCCGCCCGGACCATCCCCTCGGTGCGCTCGGCGAGCCGGCCGGTGATCGACTACCTGGGCATCGCGCTGGTGGCGGTCGGCGCCGGCGCGCTGATCCTGGCGACGAGCTGGGGCGGCAACCAGTACGCCTGGGGCTCCGGGATGATCATCGGCCTGTTCGTGGGCGGCGCGCTCGCGCTCGCCCTGTTCTGCTGGGCCGAACTGCGAGCCGCCGAACCGATGCTGCCGATGCGGCTGTTCCGCAACCCGGTGTTCACGGTCTGCTCGGTGCTCAGCTTCATCGTCGGCTTCGCGATGCTCGGCGCCCTCACCTTCCTGCCCACCTTCCTGCAGTACGTGGACGGCGACTCGGCGACGGTCTCCGGCGTACGGATGCTGCCCATGGTGATCGGCCTGCTGATCGCCTCGATCGCCAGCGGCAACGTGGTCAGCAAGACCGGCCGGTACCGGGTGTTCCCGATCGCCGGCACCGCGGTGATGGCCCTCGGCCTCTACCTGCTGTCCCGGCTCGAACCCGGCACCGGCACCGCGCTCGCCTCGCTCTACATGTTCGTGCTCGGCGTCGGCATCGGGCTGAGCATGCAGGTGCTCACCATCGCGGTGCAGAACACCGTCGACTACGCCGACCTCGGCACCGCCACCTCCGGGGTCACCTTCTTCCGCACCATCGGCAGCTCCTTCGGGACCGCCGTGTTCGGCACCATCTACGCCAACAGCCTCAAGACCGAACTCGGTCACGGCGTGGCCTCCGCCGCCCGGCTCACCGGCGCCGACCCGGCCGTACTCGCCCACGCCGCCGAAAGCCCCCAGGGGCTGCACCGGTTGCCCGCCGCCCAGGCCGCGCCGATCGTCCAGGCGTACTCCGACGCCCTGCACACCGTCTACCTGTGGACGATCCCGGTGGCCGCCGTCGGCTTCGTGGTCGCGCTCTTCCTCAAGCAGGTCCAACTGCGCGACACCGCCCGGGCCGGCTCGACCGACATGGGCGAGGGCTTCGCCCAGCCGACCACCGCCGACTCCGACCCGCACCTGGAGTTCGCCGTCTGCAAGATCGTCCGCGGCGTGGACCTCGACACCGTCCGGACGATCGTCTCCGACGCCGACACCCGGGTCGACCTGGCCGGAGCCTGGGCCCTGATGGAAGTCGCCGGCCACACCAAGGCCGTCGGCCACGCCTCGCTCGACCTCATCGCCACCCGCAAACGGGTGCCGCCCGAGGTCCTGGAACCGGTCTTCGACCGGATGGCCGCCGAGGGCTACCTCGTCCGCGACGGCGACCGCCTCACCCACACCGAGGCCGGTACCCACGAGGTCCGGGCCCTCGGCCGCGCCTGGTCCGGCTGGCTCAACGCCCGCCTCGACGCCGACGCCGGCCGCCCCCGCAGCCCGCAGCTGCGCACCGCGGCGGACGCCATCGCCTGGCGCCTGCTCGTCGAAGACCTCGCCAACGGCCTTCCCGCCCACGCCCGTTCGAAGGACGGCGCCCGGGTGTAGGGCGCGGGGCGCGGACCGAAGGATAGGGCTAGGCAGGACCGCGCGGGTCCGGCACCCTGGTGGGGTTGCCGTGGACGACGGGGGGTCGGTCATGCGTCGGTGGTTCCAGCCGGGCAGGCTCATGGTGCTGGTCGCTGTACTGGTGCTGACGGTGGGCGGGATCGTGTGGTCGCTCGGGTACGGCCCGACGTCGGGGACCGGACCGCCGCACCTGTTCGTCCAGCCGTCACGGTTCGTGACGGAGTCACCGGGACCGTCCCGGGCGCTGTCCGCCGCGATCGACCGGACCGTGACGTTCCGGACCGGCGAGCAGCGCGGTCCGGTCGGCCGTGCCGTGCTGGTCGCGTACGAGGCCGAGACGGCCCTGGTCGTCTGGCCCACCGCCGCCGGCGAGCTCTGCTCGGTCGCGGTCCGCCCCCGGGACTCCCGGCCGCCCCTGCACTGCGCCCCGGCCCGGAACCCGACGGACGGACGGGAGCCCGTACTCACCCCGTACCCGACCGACGGGGACACGGTGCCCGGGATCAGCGTCTACCTGGTCGTCGCCGACCTGGAGACGATCGACCGCCTCCGGTGCGGCCAAGAGCCCCTGGTCCTGCCGGAACCGCTGTTCACCGTGGCGCTGCCGGGCGGCGGCCTGCGGACCGTCTACGCCGTCTACCCCGGCGGGGAGGTCCAGGGGTCGGTGGAGGCCACGGTGCTCCGCGACGGCGCCGAGGCCTCCGACCACGTCGACTACCCGCAGCCCCTGACCACCGCGGGCCCGCTCAAGCTCTGCGACCCGATCGCCACCCCCTCGGCACCGCCCCGCTGAACCCGGCGGCGGGGCCCGGAGCCCGGCCCGGCTACAGGCGGGTGGTGTCCAGGTCGAGGCCGAAGGGCTCCGGCAGCCGGACGGCCGTGCCGAACGGGTGCGGGCCGCTCTCCCGGGCGTACCCGAGACGGGTCGGCTCGCTGTACAGGGTGCAGGTGCGGTCCTGCCGGTCGATGAGGAGGTAGAGCGGGGCACCGTACTGGCCGTAGCGACGGCGTTTGACGACCCGGTCGGTCTCCGCATTGGACGGTGAGCTCACCTCGACGATGAGCAGGGTCTGGTCGGGCAGGAGCGCACCCTCGGTCTTCGCGGCGAGTCCGGCCGGCACCACGGCCAGGTCCGGGACGTACCAGTTCTCGCTGCCGGGCAGGTCGAGGTTCCCGGAGCCCGAGACCAGGTCGAGTTCTGCCAGGCGAGGAGTGATCTGGCGGCGGACCGCCTCGGCGGCGGACTCGTGCGCCCACGACGGCGACATGGGGGTGATGACTCCCTCGATGATCTCGGTGCGGTCGCCCGCGATGTGCCGGATGGCGTACTTCAGCGCCTTCTCGGGGTCACTGACGGTGCTGTAGTCGCCGGGGACATGAGGTGCCGTGCTCACAACGCGTCTCCTCTCCTGCCGTGGATTCTCCCCCGTACCGTACGGTCGACCGGCCGTCCGACCGGGATTGGTCGCGCTCCGGCTGCCCGAGTCCGGCCCGTGACCGCTTCGGACCGGATCCCGCCGGGTCGAGGGCCCGGGATGGAGCAGGCCGGTCTCCGGTGGCGCCGTGGGGTCAGCCGGCCGGAGCCGGGGCGGGGCGGCGCGGGGCGGTGGCTATCACGGCGAGACTGGCCAGGGCGAGGGCCGTGAGGACGCCGAGCATCACGGTGTAGGAGGCCAGCGGGGAGAGCGCCGCGAGCACGGCGGGCAGCAGGAAGCCCGAGTAGCAGAGCGCGTAGTAGACGCCGGTGATGCCGGCCAGGTCGTCCGGGGTGACCAGGCGCTGGATCTCCAGCAGGCCGGAGACCACGCCGATCCCGTAGGCGGCGCCGAGCAGGACCGCTCCGGCCAGCCCGAGCAGCGGTGAGCGGACGGCCGCGTCGGCCGCGCAGACCGCCATGCCGCAGGCCATCAGGGCCATCGCGACGACGATGCCGCGCGCCGAGGACAGCGAGTCGAGGCGCTTGGCGAGCGGTTGGACCAGCGCGCCGGTGCCGAGGGTGAGGACGGTCAGCAGGGTCGCGTAGGCCAGGGACCAGTGGCCGAGCCGGTCGCCGACGAGTTGCGGGGTGACGGCGTACGCGACGCCGGCGGAGCCGAACACCCAGGGCGCCATCGGGAGGACGACCCGCAGGAAGCGGCGGTGCCCGGCGGCGGGGACCCTGAGGTCGGCCAGGAGGCCGCGGAGGACAGGGAGGGCGCCGGTGCGGGCACGGGCGGCGCCGGTGCGGACGCGGGCGCGGGTCTCGACGGCCCGGGGCAGCAGGAGCAGCGCGGGCAGGGTGACCAGGAGGTGCGCCAGGTAGGGGGTGACCATCGGCCAGGGCCCCCACTGGGCGAGCACCCCGGCCGCGCCCGCGCCGAGGCCGAAGCCGAGGGTCAGGGCGAGCGAGGCCCGGCGGGCGCCCGCGCCGGTGTCGGCCGCCGGGTCGTGCGGGGCCTGGGAGAGCTCCTTGACCCAGCTGGTGCCCACCGCCATCGCGATGCCGACGGCGGTGCCGGTGAGGAACCGCCCGGCGTAGATGGGGAGTTCACCGGCCGTCCCGCCGCACAGCACCCCGCTGGCGGCGAGCGAGGCGGCGACCGCGCCGATCATCAGCGGGCGCCGCCCGTAGCGGTCCGAGGCGGCACCGCCGACCAGCAGCCCGGGGACCAGCCCGAGCACGTAGGCGCCCAGGAAGGCGTCCACGGTGACCTCCGAGTAGCCGCCGAGCCGGCGGTACATCAGCAGCAGCGGAGTGAACTGGTTGCCGCCCCAGCCGCAGCAGAACATGGCCAGGGCGGCGAGCAGCCACGGCCGCCTCCGGGAGGGCGCGCCCGGACCGGTGGACGGGGCAGGACCGGCGGACGGGGCAGGACCGGTGGACGCGACGGAGTCGGACGGGACGGGACCGGCGGACGGCCGGGTGGTGCTCATGGTGGTGCTGCTCCTTGTCGGATGGCTGGTCCCGGCGGTCCGTCGGGGGTGTGCGCGGGCGGGCCCCGCGCGGTGCCGCGGTGGTTCAGCCGCCGGTGTCGGCCCGGTGGGCGCCGGGGTGGGCGCCGGGACCGGCCCCGAGGTGGGCGCCGAGGTGGGTGCGCAGCACCGCCGTGAAGCCCTCGGCGTCGCGCGCGGCGATCCGCTCGACCAGCGCGGTGTGCTCGTCGACCAGCGAGGCCAGCCGCTCCGGCTGCGGCCGGAGCAGTTGGACGGCCATCCGGCGCTGGCGGTCGCGGAGCGTCCCGTAGAAGCGTTCGGCGAGTTCGTTGCCGGAGGCCGTGACGATGCCCCGGTGGAAGGCTTCGTCGGCGTCCGCGAAGGCGCCGACGTCGGCGCGGCGGGCGGGTTCGCGCTGGCGGTCGATCAGTTCGGACAGCTGCCGCACCAGCGCGGTGAGGTCGTCCGGGCGGCCGGTGATCCGGCGGACGGCGGTGCTTTCGAGCGCCTCGCGCAGTTCGAGGACGTCCTCGGCCTCGCCGGGCCCGACCGGGACCACGACGGCCCCGCGCTTGGGGAAGAGCTGGAGCAGCCCCTCGGCCTGGAGCCGGAGGAAGGCCTCCCGGACCGGGGTGCGGCTGAGTTCCGCGCGCTCGGCGATCTCGCCCTCGCTGATCAGCGCCCCGCCGGGGAGGCCGCCGCCGAGGATGAGGTCCTTGGTGAGTTCGTACGCGCGGTCCGCTGCCGGGATCCGGGCGGGGGGCGGGGTGTCGGCCATGGCAGCCACCGTAGCACCATGGACGCAAGCTTAGATGCAAGCTTGGATGCAAGACGGGAACGCCGGGTCCGAGCATCGATTCCGGTACCGCTCAGCGACGGAAGAATGCGCTTTCCCGGCCCCTCCGGCAGGACCGAGGATGGGCGGGCCAGCCAGCCCGCCCGGGAGGAACCGTGTCCCCTGTGTCGCCCGCCCTGCCGCCCGTCGATCCGGGCCTGCTGCCGCTCACCGCCGAGATCCGCCCGGAGGGGCTGGCCGTCGGCGGGGTGCTCCTGGCGGAGGCGGCCCGCCGGTACGGCACACCGCTGTTCGTCTACGACGAGGAGCACCTGCGCCGCCGCTGCCGGGAGGCGGTGGCCGCCTTCGGCCGGGACAACGTCGCGTACGCCTCCAAGGCGTTCCTCTGCACCGCCATGGCCAGGCTCGCGGCCGAGGAGGGCCTGCTGCTGGACGTCGCCTCCGGCGGCGAGCTGCGCACCGCGCTGTACGCCGGGGTGGACCCGGCCCGGATCGTGCTGCACGGCAACAACAAGGACGAGGCCGAGCTGCGCACCGCGATGACCGCCGGGGTGCGGCACGTCGTCGTGGACAGCTTCGACGAGTTGGACCGGATCGAGCGGCTGCACCACGAGGAGGGCCTGCCGCCGGCCCGGATCCAGCTGCGGGTGGCGCCGGGGGTCGCCGCCGGGGCCCACCACGCCATCCAGACCGGCGGCCACGACTCCAAGTTCGGCTTCGGCCTGGCCGACGGCGCCGCCGCGGCCGCCGTGCGCCTGGCGGCGGGCTCCCCCGCCGTACGGCTGGAGGGCGTCCACGCCCACGTCGGCTCGCAGGTGCTGGACCCGGCCGAACTGGCCGACGGCGCCGCCGCGGTGGCCCGCTTCGCGGTCGCCTCCGGGGTGCGCCGGCTGACCGTGGGCGGCGGCCTGGGCGTGGCGTACCAGAGCGGGCAGAGCGCCCCTGCCTTCGCCGTCTGGGCCGAGCGGGTCCGCGCGGCGGTGCGCGGCGCGGGCTGGACCGGCGAGGTCGGCGTCGAGCCGGGCCGCTCCGTCGTCGCCCGCGCCGGGCTGACCGTGTACCGGGTCGGCACCGTCAAGCGGATCAGGGACGTGCGCACCTACGTCAGCGTGGACGGCGGGATGAGCGACAACCTGCGCCCGGCGCTGTACGGCGCCCGCTACGAGGCCTTCCTGCCGCGCTGCCCCGAGGCGCCCCGCCCGCTGCGGGCCCGGCTGGTCGGCAAGCACTGCGAGAGCGGCGACGTGATCATCGACGACGCCGCGCTCCCGGCCGACCTGCGGGTCGGGGACCTGCTGGCCACCCCGGTCACCGGCGCCTACGGCTACGCGATGGCCTCCAACTACAACAAGCTGCCGAGGCCCGCCGTGGTCTTCGTCCGCGACGGCGAGGCCCGCCTGGTGGTCCGCCGGGAGACCGAGGACGACCTGCTCCGGCTGGACGTGGCCGAAGGAGCGGCGACATGCCCCTCGCCCGTCCCCGGCCACGCGGCCCTGGTGGCCGCCCGGCAGCCGTCCTAACCTGGGCCGATGCTGAACAGCGCCCGACTGCTCGTCCTCCTGGAGATCGCCCGCCGGGGCACCATCGTGGCCGCGGCGCAGGCGCTGCACCTGAGCCCCTCCGCCGTCTCGCACCAACTCGCCCGACTGGAACAGGAGCTGGGCGTCGCGCTGGTCGAACGGGCTCCGCAGTCCCTGCGCCTGACGGCCGCGGGCGTCCGGCTGGCCGAGCACGCGCAGGCGATCGCCGACCTGATGGCCGTCGCGCGGGACGACCTGCGGGCGCACTCGGAGGGCGCGGCCGGCGTGCTGCGGATCGGCTTCTTCGCGTCCGCCGGGCTGGACCTGCTGCCCCGGGCGCTGTCCGCGTTCGCGGCCGGGTACCCGCAGGTGGAGGTGGAGCTCATCATGGGCCAGCCGCACGAACTGCTGCCCGACCTGGAGGCCGGCCGGCTCGACGCGGCCGTCGTCTTCGAGCACCCGCTGGACCCCTGGCGCCGCCAGGCGACGGTGGACGTGCGGATGTACTTCGACGAACCGCAGCTGGTCGTGGTCCCGCTGCGGCACCGGCTCGGGCGGCGCTCGGTGGTGCGGCTGGCCGAGCTGGAGGGCGAGAGCTGGATCGGCACCCACGGCGGCAGCACCGGTGAGCCGGTGCTCGAACGTGCCTGCGCGGCCGAGGGGTTCCGGCCCCGGGTGCGCTGCCGCAGCGACCACTACCAGGTCACCATCAACCTGGCGCGGGCCGGCATGGGAGTGGCGCTGATCCCGGCGCTCGGCCTGGCCGACAGCGCCGGGGTGCACGTCTGCCGGCTGGACCACGCGCGGCTGCACCGCCGGATCGGGGTGGCCACCCGGGGCACCAACCGCAACCCGGTGCTGCGGGCCTTCCTCGCGGAACTCGGCGCCGCCGCCGGGGAGATCAGGTCCCTGCTGGAGATGCGGTGGTCCTGACCTCCCCGCCTCCCGACGGCCGGGCCCCGGCGGTTCGGGCCCCGACCGTTCAGCCCTCGGCGGTTCGGGCCCCAGCCGTTCAGCCCTCGGCGGGCCGGCCCCCGGCGGCTCAGGCCCCGGCCGGCCGCTGGGCCCAGGCCGCGAGGGCGCGGCCGACGTCCCGGATGGCGTGCACGGCGGCCCGCTCGGTGCTGGGCCCGAGCGCCGTGTCCCAGTGCGCGACCACCGCGTAGGCCACCCGCCGGGCACCGACGAGCAGTCCCGCGTCGGCCCGTACCCCGGTGTCCGTCCCGGTCTTGCTCGCCACCAGCAGCCGGCCGGGCAGCGGTTCGGGGAACCCGGGCGCGTACGGGTCGTGGTCGATCAGCGCGGGCACCAGGCCGTGGTCGGTGTTGGCGCGCATCCAGCCGAGCAGCCGGGCGGAGGCCGCCGGGGAGGCCATGGTGCCGCGCGCGGCGAGGGCCACCAGCCGGGCCAGGTCCCGGGCGGTGCCGGTGGCGAAGACCGGCGGGACGCCCGGGCCGCGTTCGTCGCGGACCCGGTCGTGCAGGGTGAGCCGCTCCAGCCCGAGGTCGCGCGCGAGCCGCGCGGTGGCGGGCAGGCCGACCAGCCGCAGCAGCGCGTTGGTGGCGGTGTTGTCGCTGACGGCGGCGGTCAGCCAGGCCAGGTCCTCGACCGTCCAGCCGGGCCGGCCGAGGCGCCCGAGCAGGCCGGTGCCGCCGGTGACGTCCTCGGCGAGGATCTCCACCGGCCGGTCGGCGGCCAGGGCGCCGGCGACCAGGGCCCCGGCCGCCGGGGTCCCGCCGTCCGGTGCCGCAGCAGCGAGGGCCCCGCCGTCCAGTCGCCGGGCGACCTCGGCGAGCAGCAGCAGCTTGGAGGCGCTGGCGACCGGCAGCACGACGGTGTCGTGCACGCCGACCGACTCCCCGGGCTCCCCCGCGCCCGGGTCCACGTCGATCGCGGCGACCGCGAGGGTCAGCGGCAGCGCCGCCGAGCTGCGCGCGGCGGCGGCGACCTGGGCGAGGCTCATCGGACCCGCACCACCTCTCCGGCCCGGACGCCGGTCGGCCGGCCGTCCCGCACCGCGACCCGCCCGGCCACCACGACGGTGTCGACGCCGACCGGCGGCAGCAGCGGCTGCTCGAAGGTCGCGCCGTCCAGGACGGTGTCCGGGTCCAGGACCACCAGGTCCGCCACCGCGCCGTCACGGACCACGCCCCGGCCGGCCAGCCGGAACCGCGCGGCGGGCAGCCCGGTCATCTTGTGCACCGCGAGCTCCAGCGGCAGCAGCCCCTGGGCGCGTCCGTAGTGCCCGAGCACCCGGGCGAAGCTGCCCGCCCAGCGCGGGTGCGGTCGGCCCGGTTTGGGCACGCCGTCCGAGCCGATCATCGACAGCGGACTGGCCAGGACCCGGCGTACGTCGTCCTCGCGCATGGAGTGGCTGATGATGGTGACCTCGCCCCGCGCGTCCAGCAGCAGGTCGCAGACGTAGTCCACCGGGTCCGCCCCGCGCTCGGCCGCCAGGTCGGCGATCCGGCGGCCCTCGGCCGGGCGGCGGGCCGGGGCGGCGGCCACCGAGATCAGGTCCCAGCCGCCGTTGCCGACGGTGTTCTCCCAGCCCTCGACGCCGTTCTCGATGTCGTACCGGATCCGGTCCCGCACCTCCTGGCCGCGCAGCCGCTCCAGCAGCGCGGCCGGGCCGCCCTCGCTGGTCCACGGCGGCAGCATCGCGTGCAGCACGGTGCTGCCGGCGGTGTACGGGTAGACGTCGCAGAGCACGTCCACGCCGTCCGCCCGGGCCTGCTCCAGGCGCGGCAGGGTCCGCAGGGTGGCGCCCCAGGCGTGCCGGCCGGCGGTCTTGTGATGGGAGACCTGGAGGGCGGCGCCGGAGCGCACGGCGATCTCCAGGGCCTCCTCCAGGGCCTTCTCCACCTGGGACATCTCGTCGCGCAGGTGCGTCACGTACGGCTTGCGGTGGCGCGCGGCGACCTTCGCCAGGGCCACGATCTCCTCGGTGTCCGCGTAGACGCCCGGCGGGTAGATCAGCCCGGTGGACAGCCCGGCCGCGCCCTGGCCGAGCGCCCGGTCGAGCAGCTCGCACATCAGGGCCAGTTCGTGGGGGCGGGGCGGACGGTCCTCGAAGCCCATCACCCCGGCGCGCAGCGTGCCGTGGCCGACCAGCGAGGCGAGGTGGGTGCGGCGCAGGTCGGGCCGCTGGCCGGCGGCGAAGTCGGTGAACTCCTCGGCGGGCCGCACCGGGCCGAGACCGAAGGAGACCCGCAGGTGCCCGGCCAGCTCGGACAGCCGCCCGGGCAGCGCGGGGAACAGGCTGATGCCGCAGTTGCCGCTGATCTCGGTGGTGACACCCTGGAGCAGCGGGGCCAGCCGCAGCTCCTCCAGGGCGTCGCCGTCGGTGTGGGCGCCGCCGCAGAAGGGGGCGGCGAGCGCGTCCGAGTGGGTGTGGACGTCGACGAAGCCGGGGGTGACGACCCGTCCGGTGGCGTCCACGGTCTCGGCCGCGGCGACGGCGGTGCCGGGGGGCAGGACGGTGACCAGGCCGCCGGTGACGGCGAGGTCGGCCGGGCGGGCGGCGGCCCCGGTGCCGTCCACCAGGGTGCCGCCGCGCAGCAGCAGGTCGGCCGGGGGGCCGGCGGTCGGGGTCCGGGTCACAGCGGCTCCCATCAGAGCACCGTCGAGAGGAAGGCCCGGGTGCGGTCGTGCCGCGGGGCGGTGAACAGGTCGGCCGGGGTGCCGGCCTCCACGACGGCGCCCTGGTCCATGAAGACGACCCGGTCGGCGACCTCGCGGGCGAAGCCCATCTCGTGGGTGACGACGATCATCGTCATCCCGCTGCGGGCCAGGTCGCGCATCACGCCGAGCACCTCGCCCACCAGCTCCGGGTCGAGCGCCGAGGTGGGCTCGTCGAAGAGCATCAGGGTCGGTTCCATGGCCAGGGCCCGGGCGATGGCGACGCGCTGCTGCTGGCCGCCGGAGAGCTGGGCGGGGTAGTGGTCGGCGCGGTCGGCCAGGCCGACCAGGTCGAGCAGTTCGCGGGCCTGGCGCCCGGCCTCCGCGCGCGGGCGGCGCTTGACCGCCGTCGGGCCCTCCATCACGTTCTGCAGGGCGGTGCGGTGCGGGAAGAGGTGAAAGCGCTGGAAGACCATGCCGATCCGCTCCCGCTGGTGGCGGATGTCGCGCGGCCGGCGTTCGCGGAGCCTGCTGCCGGAGGGGCCGTGCGGCTCGTAGCCGACGAGTTCCCCGTCGACGGCGATCCGCCCGGCGTCGATCTTCTCCAGGTGGTTGAAGCAACGCAGCAGCGTGGACTTGCCCGAGCCGGAGGGGCCGATCACACAGAGCACCTCCCCCGCCCGGACCTCCAGGTCGATGCCGCACAGCACCTCCAGGTCCCCGAAGCGCTTGCGCACCCCGCGGGCGGACAGGACCACCTCGCCGGTCGGCGCCGCCGCCGGCGGCGTGCCGAGTGCCGTGCCGGTCACTTGGCCTCCCCCTTCTCCGTCGTGTTCTTCTCCACTGCCTTCTTCTCCGCTGTCTTCTTCTCCGCTGTCCTCTTCTCCGCTGTCCTCTTCTCCGCTGTCCTCTCGACCGTCTTCGCCGGGCGGGGCCCGCGCCCGCCGCCGCGGCCCGGCCGCAGGTTGCCCAGGACCCGCCGGTGCAGCGGCGGCGGGGCCCCGGCCGGGTTGAACCTCCGCTCCACCGCGTGCTGGGCGACGCTCGCGATGGTGGTGAGCACCAGGTACCACAGCGACGCGACGATCAGCAGCGCGATCACCTCGAAGTTCGCGAGGTAGAGGTGCTGCGAGACGGTCATCAGGTCGGCGCCGGCGATGACGGAGACCAGCGAGGTGGTCTTCAGCATCGAGATGAACTGGTTGCCGAACGGCGGGATGATCACCCGCATCGCCTGCGGCAGCACCACCCGGGTGAGGACCTGGCGGTTCGACATGCCGAGCGAGGCGCCGGCCTCGCGCTGGCCCGGGTCCACGCTCTGGATGCCGGCCCGGACGATCTCCGACATGTAGGCGCCCTCGTTGATCGACAGGCCGAGCAGCGCCGCCACGAAGCCGGTGATCAGCGCGTTGGACTGCCAGCTGACCAGCTTGGGCCCGTCGAACGGGATGCCGATGCCGATCTCCGGGAAGATCAGCGCCAGGTTGAACCAGAAGATCAGCTGGACCAGCAGCGGGGTGCCCCGGAAGAACCAGGTGTACGCGCCGGCCACCGTCCGCAGCACCGGGCTGTCGGACAGCTGCATCACCGCGGCCACCACGCCGATGGCGATGCCCACCACCTGGGAGATCAGGGTGAGTTGGACCGTCACCCAGAGCCCTTCCAGGACCACGCCGTCGAACTGGTACCTGGCGACCACGTCCCAGTGCAGGTTGGGGTTGACGATGATCGTGTACGCCAGCCAGACGGCGAGGAACGCCGCGCCCAGTATCGCGACCCAGCGCCCCGGACGTGGCCGGCCGGTCACCACGAAGGCCAGGTCGTCCGCCGCCGCGCCGGCTGCGGAGCCGGCCGGGCCGCCGGGCCCGGACGTCACGGGGTCTCTCATGTCGGTGCTCATTTCGCCGGTGCCCGCCGTTCTCACTGCGCCGCGTTGACGGTCGCGCGCTCGACGGCGCTGCCGCCGACCTGGTAGGCGTCCAGGACCTTGCGGTACTCGCCGTTCCCGATCAGCTCCTGGAGGGCCCGCTGCACCGCGTCGCGCAGCCCGCTGTCCTTCTTCGCGACCGCGATGCCCCACGGCGCCGTGCCGTACTGCTCGGGCAGCACCTCGTACGCGCCGCTGTTGCGGACGAACATCTGCGCCACCGGGTAGTCCACGATCGTGGCCACGGCGCGCTCGCTGTCCAGCTGGAGCAGCCCGGTCGGCGCGTCCTCGCTCTGCGAGATCGTCATCTTGGCGGCGCACTTGGCGTTCTGCTGCTCACCGATGTCCAGGTTGGAGCTGCCCTTGGCGAGGACCACCTTCCGGCCGCAGAGGTCCGCGATGGACGCGATGCCCTCGGGGTTGCCCTTCCTGGTCATGATGACGCCGCCGGTGCGGAAGTAGTCCACGAAGTCGACGGCCTGGCGGCGCTGCTCGCTGTCGGTCATCGAGGACATCACCAGGTCGTAGCGGCCGGCCTGGAGGCCCGGGATCAGCCCGTCGAAGGAGGAGTTGGAGAGTTCCAGCCGCAGGCCCAGCCGGCCGGCGACCGCGGCGGCGAGGTCCGGGTCGACGCCGGTCAGCTCGGTCGTCCCGGGCTTGTACATCTCCATCGGCGGGTAGCCGACGGAGGTGGCCACTCTGAGCACGCCGCTCTGCTTGTTCCTGGCCGGGAGCAGCTCGGCGGCGCTCTTCCCGGAGGTGTCCGCTCCGGCGGCGCTCTGCCCGGCGCTCTGACCGGCGGCGGGGGCGGCGGCGCCCTGGTCGGACCGCCCGCAGGCGGTGGCGGCCAGGACGACCAGGGACAGCGCGGCCAGACAGCGCAGGGAACGGGGGCGGTTCATCGGCGACTCCCTCGGGCGGTGACGGTGCGCCGATGCTGGCAGCCGGGTCCGGGTGAACGGAAGATGATGAAGCCATTGCCGCCTCAGCAACGATTTTCGTACCGCTGGGCGGCCCGTCAGCCGGCCGTCGAGTCACCGAGTCGTCGAGTCGTCGAGTCACCAAGCCATCAGGTCAGCCGGTCAGCCGGTCAGCCAGGGGGCTTCCGGCAGCTTGGCGGCGGCGTCGTGGCCGGAGAAGTCCACCGTGGTCGGTGTGCCCAGGCCCGCCATCCGCATCGTCACCCGCCGCAGCCCGCCGTCGCCGTCCACCCAGTACGTCAGCGGCGACCGTCCGCCGTCGGGCGCGGAGCCCTGGGCGCGCGGCCCGGCGAAGCGGTCGTAGCTCCGGCCGTCGATCCGGTCCCGGCCCAGCCAGCGGGCCCCGGACTGGGCGAGCAGCAGCGGGTTGTCGGGGCGGTCCGCGCCGAGCTGGACCACCAGGCTGAGCCCGGCGTCGAGCGGGTCCGCCGTGTACGAGCGCGGCGACCAGCCCTGGCGCGGCACGTGCTCGGCCTGCTGCCACGCCGGGCCGCCGGCGTCGGCACCGGCGGAGGTGCCTGCGGTCGCGCCGGCACCGGCGGTGGTGCCGGCGGCCGCGCCGGCCGCGTCCGGGGCCAGCCCGAGGCCGCCGGTGTCCCAGACGATCAGCCCGTGGTCCAGCGGCCCGCTCGCCCCGGTGCTCCGGTAGCGGCCCACGCCCCGATGGTTGCGGTAGTCCACGACGCCCTCGACGCGGACGGTGACGCCGCCGCCCTCGTCCGCGGTGAGCACCACCCCCACCGGGGCGGCCTGGTACAGGTTCAGCCGCGACAGGGCCAGCCGGGAGGCCTCGTCCGTGGTCACCGGCCGCTCCTCGGCCTCGTCGGAGACCGTCCGGTAGACGGCCAGGCCTCCCACCGCGGTGCCGCACACCGCGATCACCACCAGGGTTCGGAGCCAGAGGCTCCGGCGCGGCCTGCGGGTGTCGGTCCTCGGCGTGCGGGCCATCCGGCCGCCCTCCCTCGTCGGTCTCTCGGTCTGTCGGTGTTTCGGTCGGTCAGTCAGTCGGTCAGTCGGTCAGTCGGTGTTTCGGTCGGTCGGTCGCGGACCGTGAGCAGGGCCGGTCACGACAGTCGGGGGGGGGGGGGGGCGACCGGGGCCCCCCCCCCCCCCCCCGCCGGCAAAAACCGCAAAGACCGCGGCCGGGGGGGGTTGGGGTAAAACG
>NZ_JBHTRF010000106.1:0-24184 GCF_042796115.1 Kitasatospora sp. NPDC056446
GACCTGGTCTGACCCTCACCCGCCGGTGAGGCCGGGAGCCCGGGGCGTCGACGCCCCGGGCTCCCGGCCGTCGTCACGGCGCCTCGGGCGCGGCTCCCACGGCGACCAGCCCCGTCTCGTACGCCGCGACCACCACCTGGGCCCGGTCCCGCAGGCCCAGCTTGCCGAGGATCCGGGCCACGTGGGTCTTCACCGTCGCCTCGGACAGCTGGAGCCGGGCGGCGAGTTCGGCGTTGCTGAGGCCGCGCGCGAGCAGTGCCATCACCTCCAGTTCGCGCGGGGTGAGGGTGCCCAGCTCGCGGTGCGGCGCGGCGGCCGTCGGGGCGTCCGGGCGGGCGAAGCGCTCGACCAGGCGGCGGGTGATGGCGGGTGCCAGCAGCGCGTCCCCGGTGCGGACGAGCCGGACGGCGGCGGCCAGGTGCTCCGGGGTGACGTCCTTGAGCAGGAAGCCGCTCGCCCCGGCGGCCATCGCGGCGTACACGTAGTGGTCGAGGTCGAAGGTGGTCAGCATGATGATCCGGGACGGCCGGTCGGCGGCCGGGTCGCCGAGGATCCTGCGGGTGGCCTCCAGTCCGTCCAGGACGGGCATCCGGATGTCCATCAGGACGACGTCCGGCCTGGTGCGGCGGACGGCGGAGACGGCCTGCTCGCCGTCCTCCGCCTCGGCGACCACCTCGATCCCCTCCGACTCCAGGATCAGCCGGAACCCGGTGCGCACCAGGGCCTGGTCGTCGGCGACCACCACCCGCAGGGGCTGCTGCGTGCTCATGAACTCTCCAGGGGGATCAGGGCCGTGACGCGGTAGCCGCCGTGCGGCCGGGAGCCGGTCTCCAGGGTGCCGCCGTAGACGGCGAGGCGTTCGCGCAGGCCGAGCAGGCCGCGTCCGTCGCCGGTGGCGGCGGCGCCGGTGGGGCGGCCGCCGGTGTCGGTGACCTCCACCCGCAGCTGCCCGGGGGCGTACTCCACGGTCACCGCGGCCTCGGCGCCGCCCGCGTGCTTGACGGTGTTGGTGAGCGCCTCCTGGACGACCCGGTAGGCGGCCAGTCCGACCCCGGGCGGGACGGCCCGGTGCTCGCCCCGGACGGCCAGTCCGACGGGCAGGCCGGCCCGTCGGACGCCCTCGACCAGGGCGTCCAGGCGGTCCAGGCCCGGCTGCGGGCTGAGGCCGGCGTCGGCGGCCGGGTCGTCGCCGGCCCCCGATTCGATCGTCAACAGGCCCATGACGTGCCGCAGTTCGGTCATCGCGGCCCGCCCGCCGGACTCCACCGCGGCCATCGCCTCGCGGGCCCGGTCCGGGGAGGTGTCCAGGATCTTGCGGGCGGCGCCGGCCTGGATCGTCATCATGCTCACGTTGTGGGTGACGACATCGTGCAACTCCCGTGCGATGCGCGCACGTTCGAGCTCCACCGCGCGGCGCAGCGAGAGCAGCTGCCCGCGCTCCAGGGCGGACAGCCGCTCCCGGCCCTCCTCCACCCGGCGGCGCCACATCCGCAGCTCGTAGGCGGCCGCGAACACCGGCACCAGGACCAGGAGGGCGATCACCCCGTTGGGGAAGTGCGGCAGCTTGGCCTCGGAGAACAGCACCACCAGCGCGGCGGCCGCGGCGGGCAGGCCGAGCAGGACGGCCCTGGGCCGGCGCCCGTAGGCGGCGGCGCTGTACGCGGCGACGATCACCGCCACGCCCGCCGAGTACGCGATGTCCCCGGACCGGTGCCGCACCAGCAGGGCGCCCGCCAGTACCGCCCACAGCACCGCCAGCGGGTAGCGGCGGCGCAGGACCAGCGGCAGCGGGACGAGCGGCACGACCAGCAGCAGCCAGGACCAGGGCGTCGGGTCCGGGCCGTTCACGATGGTCGCGTAGCGCCCGCTGGTGAAGGCGAGGAAGAGGGCCAGCGCCAGGTCGAAGGCCTGGCCGCGCCGGGTCGGCAGGGGCGGCGGAGCGGCGCCCGGGCCGTCGGGCGGGCGGAGCGCCGCGCGCAGCCGTTGTACCGTCGGGTGGTTGATCACCGGGACATTGTGGGGGGCGGGTGCCGTCGGGGACAGCCCCGCGGACGGCGGTGCTCCGGTACACCGGGCGACTACGCCGCGGGGATGACGCCGCGCCGGGTCCGCCGGGCGGGGTACGGACGGTACGGCGGACGGCGGACGCTGAGGGCCAGGGCCGACGCCAAGCCCCCTACGGCTCCTGGGGCTTGTGCCCCTCGGCGTCCGGCGTCCCGGCCTCCTGCCCCTCGGTCTGCGCGGCCTCGGCCTTCCGCTCCGCCGCCCTGACCTGCTCGGTGAAGGTGTGCGCGTCGATCCGCTCGACCGCCGCCCCGTGCCGGGCGGCCAGTTCGTCGGCCGGCCCGGGCGAGGACTCCCGCATCTCCAGGGCGAGCAGCGCGCCGCCGTTCGGCACCCGGACGGAGAGCACGATCAGGGCGGCGCCGCTCTCCGTCGCCAGGTGCTCCTCCGCCGCGTTGCCGAGCGCCGCGCCGGCCGCGAAGCCGAGCAGGACGCCGACCGGTCCGCCGAGCAGTCCGACCAGCCCGCCCAGCAGGCCCGAGCCGACGGTGGCCACGCCCGCGCCCCGGGTGAAGGTGTCCTTGACCGCCAGCACCCCGTCGGTGCCGCGCTCCAGCGCGGCGGCCATCCGCAGTCCGGGCAGCCGCTGCGCCTCGTCGAAGGCCGGCAGCCAGCCGGTGGCGTCGGTGAAGGTCAGCAGGACGAGGTTGTGCTGCTCGCTCATCGCACTCCGTTCGGGCCGGGCCCGGCGGTGGCCGGGCTTCCATCGTGACCCTCGGTGCAGGGCGCTGCCACAGGAGCGGTGCGTTCAAACCTCGGCCGCGGTCCACCGCGCCGCAACCGTCCCTCTTTCGGACAGCTGTCCGGGGGGTCGCGGGGCCGGGCCGCGCGACGGCGGAGTGGGTGGCCTGGGGGAACGGGGGAGGGCGTGCCGGGCGTGCACTATTTCGATCCTGGCCGAATTCTCGACCGTGGCGTGCACATCTCTGGTGTGGCGGGTGGGCCGCTGTCAGGATCCCCGACGCGGCACATCCGTGCCGGATCCGACCCGCTTGGAGGAGGCACCATGCAGCCCACGGCAGAGCAGGTTCGCGCGCTCAAGGACGAGGACTTCCGGCTCACCCTCGGCCAGGGCCGCCAGGTCCACCCGGCAGGGGAGCTGTCCGACGAGCTCTACATGACCGCCGCGGTGCAGGCCGGCACCTGTGGCGGCTGGTCGAGCTGCGGGCACGTCTGCAGCTTCTGACCCCCGGGGTCGGCGTGGTTCCCGGTCGCACCACCGGGAGCCGCGCCGGCTCGCTCCGGCCTGTTCCGGCTTGTTCCGGCCTCTGGGGCCGACGAGCGAAGTTCGATCGTGGCCGGAAAAGGTACCGGGCCCCGCACGGCTCTGGTGCGCCCGAAGCGGTGCTGACAGGATCCTGACAACGGCGCGACCGTCGCCGGACCCCATCCCTGGAGGAGGCACCATGCCGCCCGTCGCCGACCAGCTCCGCGCACTCAAGGACGAGGACTACCGGCTCACCCTCGACCCCGCCAGGCGGCCCCACCCGGCCGGAGACCCGGCGAGCGAGCTCTACGTCACCGCTGCCGTCCAGCTCAACACCTGTGAGTACCCGTCGAGTTGCTGGCGCATGTGCAGCCAGTGAGCCGCCCTCCCGGGAGGTGCCACCGGCGGGCGGCGCCTCCCGGCCGCGTCGCGAGCACGGCGCCGGGCCCGCGAACACCGTCGAACATCTGAGAAAGCGCCGAGCCCGTGAACGGCGCCGAGCAGACAGAGAGGCAGCACCACCCCGTGGCCGATGCGTCCGAACTCCTGCGGGCTGCCGCCCGAGCCGTCCCGCTGCCCGCCCGAGGCCGGGCCCTGTCCGGCGGCGCTCCCGGAGAAGAAACCCCCGGGAACGAAGCCCCCGACCAGGACGCCCCCGACCAGGCTGCCGCCAGGGAGGCCGCCGAGCGTGCCGCCCGGAAGCTGGAACGCTGGCGCGCCCAGGCGCCGTTCGACCGGGACGACTGGTTCGAACGCCGCCTCGCCGCCGACGGCCTCGACCCGGAGGCCCTGCGCGCCCTCCTCGCCGAGCACCCGGACGCGCTCGCGGACCGGCTCCCGGCGCAGCCCTGGGCCGAGCGCCTCGCCGCCGCGTTCCGCCGCGAGGCCACCCTGGACGTCCCCGAGGAGCACGCCTTCGCCCGGCTCGTCGCCCCGCTGCTCGCCGACGCCCGCGACCGCCTGTGCGCCGGGATCGCGGCCCTGGACGCCCCCGCCCTCGGCACTCCCGAAGGCCTGGCCGCGCTCGCCCTCCCCGCGCTGACCGGCGCCGCCCACGGGACGGCCACCCGGACCGTCATCACCGAACTCCATGTCGCCCGCCTCAGCGGGGAGTTGACCGGCGACACCCCCGAACTGCGCTACCAGGGCTTCCTGCACCGGCTCACCCGGCCCGAGCGGGCCCTGCGCCTCCTCGCCGAGTACCCGGTCCTGGCGCTGCGCCTCGCCACCGTCGCCGACCAGTGGACGGACACCACCCTCACCCTGCTCTCCCGCCTCGCCGCCGACCTGCCCGCCCTCTGCGCGCGCTTCGCCGACGGCCGCCCGCTCGGCCGCCTCACCGAGCTCGCCACCGGCCTCGGCGACCCGCACCGGGGCGGTGCCACGGTCAGCTCGCTGCGCTTCGAGCACGGCGTCCGGATCGTCTACAAGCCGCGTCCGCTCGGCGCCGAGACCCACTTCCAGCAGCTGCTGCGGTGGCTCAATCCCAGGCTCCGGCTGCCCCTGCTGGACCTCGCCCACCTGGCCGGCGACGGCTACGGCTGGGTCGCCCACCTCACCGCCGAACCCGCCCGCGACGCCGGTGAACTGGACGCCTTCTACCACCGGGCGGGCAGCCTCGCGGCGCTGATGTACGTCCTCGACGCGGTCGACTGCCACGCCCAGAACCTGATCGCCGTCCGCGACCAGCCGGTGCTCATCGACCTGGAGGCGCTCCTCCACCCCGATCTGCACGAGCCCGCCAAGGACCTCTCCGAATCCGAGCGCCTCGCCCGCCACCAGGCCCGGCACTCGGTCCTGCGCTCGGGCCTGCTCCCCGAACGCATGTGGGACGAGGGCAACGGCGGCACCGACCTCTCCGCCCTCGGCTGGGACCCGGCCGGCCTCCCGCCCCGGCCCGCACCCGTCCTGGTCGGCCAGGGCACCGACGAACTCCGGCTGGAGTACCGCCGGTTGCCCGTCGCGGCGCCCGGCAGCCGGCCGGTCCCCGACGGACAGCCGCTGCGACCGGCCGACCACCTCGGCGCGCTGGAGGACGGGTTCACCGGGACCTACCGGCTGCTCGCCGCCGACAAGGAGCAACTCCGCACCCTGCTCCGCGCGTTCGCCGCCGACGAGACCCGGATGCTGCGCCGGGACACCTTCGAGTACCGCAGCCTGCTCAACACCGCCTGCCACCCCGACCTGCTCCGCGACGCTCTCGACCAGGACCGCCACCTCGACCGGCTCTGGGCGCTCGCCGCCTGGGAGGAGCACGCACTCGCCTTCGTCGAGCACGAGCGCGCCGACCTGTGGCGCGGCGACGTCCCCGTCTTCACCATCCGCCCGGACGGCGTCGACGCCCGCTCCGCCACCGGCGCCGTCATCCCCGGTGTCGCCGAGCGGCCCGCCCTCGACCTCGCCCTCGCCAAGGCGGACGGCCTCGGCGAAGCGGACCTGGCGCGCCAACTCCAGCTCCTGCGACTGTCGATGACGACCGCCGACGGAGTCCGCGAACCCCGCCGCCCGGCCACCACCGAGGCACGCGACGCACCGGCCGGGACGGCGGACGGGCTCGCCGACCGCGCGCTCGCCAAGGCCGTCGAGGCCGGCGAGGACCTGCTCCGCGAGGCCTACCGGGGCAGCGCCGACCTCGCCTGGGCCGGCCCCAACTGGACTCCGCCCGGCCGCTGGGCCCCGGCCGAGCTCGGCCCGGACCTGTACAGCGGCACGGCCGGCATCACCCTCTTCCTGCACCAGCTCGCCGTCGTCACCGGCGACCGCTCGTACGGCGAGGCGGCCCGGGCGGCGGAGGTGACGCTCCGCCGGCAGATCCGCCGACGGGCCGACCGGCTCGGCGGCGGGCTCGCCGGGACCGGCGGCCTGCTCTACGCCCTGGCCCAGCTCGCCGCCCACCACCCCGACGCCGAACTCGACTCCCTGGCCGGTCTGTTGGTCGACCGGGCCGTCGCCACCGCGCCCGAGGACGCCTTCCACGACATCCTTTCGGGCAACGCCGGCACGATCGGCGGTCTGCTCGCCTGGGAGGCCGTCCGGCCGGGCCCGGCCGTCACCGCCGCCCTGGTCGCCTGCGCCGAGCGCCTCGCCGGGGCGGCCGCGCCGCACCCCGAGGGCGGCGTCGGCTGGCTCCCCGCCTCCCTTGCCGACAGCGCGGGCCGGCCGCCGGCCGGCTTCGCCCACGGCGGCTCCGGCATCGCCTGGGCGCTGGCCCGCGCGGGCCGGCGCCTCGGGGACTCCCGGCTGCCCCGGCTCGCCCTCGCGGCCCTCGACTACGAGCGCACCCTGTTCGACCCGGCCGCCGCCAACTGGCGCGACGTCCGCGAGGACGGCGGGCCGGACGCCCCGTCGTTCCCCGTCCTCTGGTGCCACGGCGCCTCCGGCATCGCCCTCGCCCGGGTCGAGCTCGCCGGACTCCTGCCGGACGCGGACGGCGGCGAGTTGCTGCGGAAGGAACGGGACACCGCGCTCGACACGGTGCGCCGTGAGGGCTTCGGCCTCAACTTCTCCCTCTGCCACGGCGACCTCGGCAACCTCGAACCGCTCCGGTTGGCCGGCGCCCCCTGGCAGGCCCAGGTCCGCGCCACGCTGGACGGGCTCGACGCCCGGGGCTGGGTCTGCGGCCTCCCGCACGGCGTCCACAGCCCCTCGCTGATGGTCGGCCTGGCGGGCATCGGCCACGGCCTGCTCCGCCTCGCCGCCCCCGACCGGGTCCCCTCGCTGCTCGCCCTGCACCCGCCCGCTCGGGCGTGACGGCGTGATGGCGTGACGCGGAAACGGGGAAGGGCCCCGCAGGGGTGCGGGGCCCTTCTCGTGCGTGCGGTGCTTCCCACCCGGACGCGGTGGTGCCGACCCGTGCGCGGTGGTGCTCAGTGGCGCCCGGCGGTGCTCACCCGGTGTGCGGTGGTGCTCAGTTGTACGTGGTGGTGACGGTGACGCCGCTGAAGTCCTGCTGGCCGAAGAGGCTGAAGTAGACCCAGCCGGCCGGCGGGTTGGCGATGGTGAGGGTCTCGCCGTTGCCGCTGTTGGTGGACTTGGCCTTGTACGAGCCGGTGGTGGCCCAGGCGCCGCCGTTGTAGTAGAGGTCGGCGTTGCCGGTGCCGCCACTGGTGGTGATGGTCAGCTGCTGCACGCCGGCGGGCAGGTACAGGAAGCTGTAGCTGTAGTTGCCGGTGGTGGCGGCCACGCCGTCGCGGCGGCAGTTCTTGTCGAACTGGCGGGTGTCGGCGATCTTGCACAGCGGCGCCTGCGAGGTGGGCAGGGTGCCGCAGTTGTCGGCGGCGCAGGCCTTCAGCCAGGTGGCGAAGTCGGCGTCGTACGAGGTGCCGATGGTGGTCTTGAGCAGGGTGCGGGCACCGGCCCAGTCGCCGGCCCGGTACTTGGCGAGCAGCGCGTCCATGTCCTGCGGGTGCGACTGGAGCATGTAACGGACGGCCAGGTAGCCCCAGTTGTAGACCCGGGTGGAGTCCGAGTTGTCGTAGGTGCTGTCGAACAGGGTGCTCAGCGTGTAGGTGCCCTTGCCGGCCTGGGCGACGGCCGCGTCGTAGTGGACGCCCCGGTAGCTGTACGAGACGTACTCGGCGAGGCCCTCGACCCACCAGATGGTCGGGGTGGTCATGCCGGCGTCGAAGTCGCCGTACATGTCGTAGCGGCCGTCGAGGTAGTGGGTGTACTCGTGGTTGAGGTTCCAGATCTGGAAGCTCGGGCGCAGCCAGTCGGCCTGGTGGGCGATGAAGCGGGCCTGGTTGCCGACGGTGGCCGGGTTGCCCTCCTCGTACATGCCGCCGTTGTCGACCTCGATCTTGTACATCTCCCAGGCGTACAGGCTGTAGTTGTAGTAGTCGTCGAAGACGACGACCTCCAGGCTGGTGTTGTTGTCGTTCGCGACCGGGCCGTTGTCCTTGACCACCTTGTGGAAGAACGCGTCCTGGTTGACCAGGCTGGTGCAGGTGTCGGCGAACTGCTGCGCGGTCATGCTCTGGGAGCGGATGCGCAGGTTGGCGTTGCAGGTGTGGTCGGTCTTGAGGACCAGCGGGACGAGCTTGGCGGGCACGTCACAGGTGCCGTAGAAGGAGCAGTTGCCGGCGTCCTTCTTCTCGGTGAACCAGAGCAGGTTCATGGTGAGCGGACCGGTGTTGCCGACCAGCGGGTAGCGGTTGATCAGGTCCTTGACGAGCGGGCGGCCCTGGGCGCGCAGCGCGTCGTTGGCGACGTAGTTGCCGAGCTGGATGCCGATCTTGGTGACGAGGTCGCCGCCGTTGAGCTGGGCGCTGTTGCGGGTGACGAAGGACGCCATCGTGGTGGCGAACGAGGGGTCGGCCTGGAGGGCGGAGGTGAAGGCCGGCAGGTCGAAGCCGCGCGAGATGACGGTCTCGGTGTTGGCGACGGCGCCGGCCATCGAGGCCGGCCAGGTGCCGTTGTAGTCGTTCAGCAGCCGCTTGACGACGCCGGTGTAGCGGGCGTTCTCCTGGGCGCTGTCGATCAGGGTGACGGCCTCGGAGAGGGTGGCGCCGTTGGCGTCGGTGGCGTCCTTGCTGTGCGGCGCCGCGTAGAAGGCGTCGAGCGCGCCGCGGATCGCGGTCTGGAGCGTGGTGCCGTAGGCGCCGACGACGTCCGGGTTGTACCACTGGACGTAGTAGCCGGCGCGCAGGAAGACCACCAGCTGGCCGGCCGAGGTGGAGTTGTCGCCGGGGTAGGTGGCGGAGACGTCGCGCAGGGCGTTGGCGACGGTGGCCATCTGCGCCTCGTTGAAGGCGGCCTTGGCGTCGTTCCCGGTGAGCTGGTACAGCGTGTTGATGCAGTCCAGTCCGGCCGACTTGACCTGCTGCACCAGCGCGGCGCCGGTGTTGCCGGTGAAGGCGGAGACGTCGCAGGCGTTGGCGGCGGCGGAGAACTGCTTCGCCGTCCGCTCCGAGGGCTTGGCGGCGCCGACGGTGCTGCCCGCCGTCGGGGCGGTGGGCTTGGCCTGGGGGTCCGAGGCGAGCGGGCGGTCGTCCTTGGGGGTGTCCGGGGACTTGGGGACGGGGATCGCCCGGGGCGCGGCCGACTTGGCGGCGGGAGCCGGCGACTTGGCCTGCGGGGTGGAGGTGGGGGCCGCCTGGGCCTGCGGTGCGAAGAGTCCGAGGGCGATGAAGAAGGCGGCGCCGAGCGCAGGGAGTCTGCGCGCGTTCGCCTTCGATATCCGGAAGGGACGCATGGGTGGGGCCTCCGGGGCTGTTGAGGGTGGGGGTGTGCGGTGTCGGGGGCGCACGGGCCTTGCTGTGTGACATGTAAAATGGCACACAGGTTGACGCCGAGGGAAGCCCCGGGAACGGATTCGCCGCCCGCCGAAACCGAAACGTTGTCAGGTGCCCGTGATCACCCGCCCCGGACGCCCCGTGTGACATGCGGAATAAGCAGGAGCCCCTTGTTCGTTCCTGCAACTCATACGCAATAGTGTTGTCCCGGCACGATCAGCACCGTTCAACCAGCCGAAAGGGGCCGTGTCCTGATGGGCACCTACTCGCTTCCCGACCTGCCGTACGACTACTCCGCGCTGGAGCGGGCGATGTCGGCCGAGATCCTGGAGCTGCACCACTCCAAGCACCACGCCGCTTACGTCAAGGGCGCCAACGACACCCTCGACCAGCTGGCCGAGGCCCGCGACAAGGAGCAGTTCGGCGGCCTGGTCGGCCTCCAGAAGACCTTCGCCTTCCACCTGTCCGGCCACGTGCTGCACTCGCTGTTCTGGCAGAACCTCTCCCCCGAGGGCGGCGACCGCCCCGACGGCGAGCTGGCCGACGCCATCACCGAGCACTTCGGCGGCTTCGAGGCGTTCAAGAAGCAGCTCACCACCGCCACCACCGGCGTCCAGGGCTCCGGCTGGGGCATCCTCTCCTGGGAGCCGCTGGGCAAGCGCCTGATCGTCGAGCAGGTGTACGACCACCACGGCAACGTCGGCCAGGGCACCACCCCGCTGCTCGCCTTCGACGCCTGGGAGCACGCCTACTACCTGCAGTACCGCAACGTCCGCCCCGACTACGTCACCCGCCTGTGGGACGTCGTCAACTGGCAGGACGTCCAGGCCCGCTTCGCGGACGCCAAGAACGCCTGATCCACGTCAGGTGACACGGCAGGCCCCGGACCGGTCGGGCGGTCCGGGGCCTGCCCCTTGCCGGGCGGCGAAACGCACGTCTCAGCCCGAGCCGAAGAAGGCCTCCAGGATCTGCTGGGCCGCCAGGCCGGCCGGCAGCGATCCGGAGCGGACCAGAGACTCCAGCTCCGGGCCGAGCCGCCGCACCTCGGGGTGCTCGTGCAGCCGGGCGTAGAGCTGGTCGTGGACCATGGCCCAGGTCCAGTCCACCTGCTGGTCGCGGCGCTTGGCGGCCAGCGCGCCGGTGGCGTCCAGGACCTTGCGGTGCTGCTGGAGGCGCTCCCACAGGACGTCCAGCCCCGCGCCGTCCAGTCCGCTGCAGGTCAGCACGGGCGGCGTCCAGGCGGCGTCCGGTGGCTGCAGCAGTCGCAGGGCGCCCGCGAGTTCACGGGCCGCCGCCTTGGCGTCGCGCTCGTGCGGGCCGTCCGCCTTGTTGACGGCGATGACGTCCGCCAGTTCCAGGACGCCCTTCTTGATGCCCTGGAGCTGGTCCCCGGTCCGCGCCAGGCTGAGCAGCAGGAAGGTGTCGACCATCCCGGCGACGGCCGTCTCCGACTGGCCGACACCCACCGTCTCGATCAGCACGACGTCGTAGCCGGCCGCCTCCATCACCACCATCGACTCGCGGGTGGCCTTGGCGACCCCGCCCAGGGTGCCCGAGGTGGGGGAGGGGCGGACGAAGGCGGCCGGGTCGACGGCGAGGCGTTCCATCCGGGTCTTGTCGCCCAGGATGGATCCGCCGGTCAGGCTGGAGGTCGGGTCGACGGCGAGGACCGCGACCCGGTGGCCCAGGCCGGTCAGCATGGTGCCGAAGGAGTCGATGAAGGTCGACTTGCCGACTCCGGGCACCCCGGTGATGCCCACCCGGACCGCGCCGCCCGCGTGCGGCAGCAGCCGCCGGAGCAACTGCTGCGCGAGCACGCGGTGGTCGGGCCGGGAGGACTCGACGAGGGTGACGGCGCGCGCGATCCAGGCGCGCGAGCCGTCCAGGACACCCGTCGTGTAGCTGTCGAGGTCGATCGTCCTCGGTGGCATCGGGATCAGCTGCTCACAGCTCGTGGCCGAGGTCGGCGGCCAGGGCCGTCAGCAGGTCGTGCGCGGCCTCCGGGATGACCGTGCCCGGGCCGAACACCGCCGCCGCGCCCGCCTGGTAGAGCGCCTCGAAGTCCTGCGGGGGGATGACCCCGCCGACCACGATGGTGATGTCCTCGCGGCCGGCCGCGGCGAGTTCGGCGCGCAGCGCGGGCACCAGGGTGAGGTGGCCGGCGGCCAGCGAGGAGACGCCGACGATGTGCACGTCCGCCTCGACGGCCTGGCGGGCGACCTCGGCCGGCGTCTGGAACAGCGGGCCGACGTCCACGGTGAAGCCGAGGTCGGCGAAGGCGGTGGCGATGACCTTCTGGCCGCGGTCGTGGCCGTCCTGGCCCATCTTGGCGACCAGGATGCGCGGCCGGCGGCCCTCGGCCCGCTCGAACCGCTCGACCAGGTCGCGGGTGCGCTGGAGGGAGGCCGACGGGCCCGCTTCGTCTCGGTACACACCGGAGATGGTACGGATCTGGCCGGAGTGGCGGCCGTAGACCTTCTCCAGGGCGTCCGAGATCTCGCCGACGGTGGCCTTGGCGCGGGCCGCGTCGACGGCCAGGTGCAGCAGGTTGCCGTCCAGCGAGCCGCCGCGCTGCGGGCCGGCCTCGGCGGACCGGGTGAGCGCGCGCAGGGCGTCCTGGCAGGCGGCCTCGTCGCGCTCCTCGCGCAGGCGGCGCAGCTTCTCGACCTGCCGGGCGCGCACGGCGGAGTTGTCGACCTTGAGCACGTCGATCTGCTCGTCGCTCTCCACCCGGTACTTGTTGACGCCGATCACCGGCTGGCGGCCGGAGTCGATGCGGGCCTGGGTGCGGGCGGCGGCCTCCTCGACGCGCATCTTGGGGATGCCGGCGTCGATGGCCTTGGCCATGCCGCCGGCGGCCTCGACCTCCTGGATGTGCTGCCAGGCGCGGGCGGCCAGGTCGTTGGTGAGCTTCTCGACGTAGGCCGAGCCGCCCCACGGGTCGATGACCCGGCAGGTGCCCGACTCCTGCTGGAGCAGCAGCTGGGTGTTGCGGGCGATGCGCGCGGAGAAGTCGGTGGGCAGGGCGAGCGCCTCGTCGAGGGCGTTGGTGTGCAGCGACTGGGTGTGGCCCTGGGTGGCGGCCATCGCCTCCACGCAGGTGCGGGTGACGTTGTTGAACACGTCCTGTGCGGTGAGCGACCAGCCGGAGGTCTGCGAATGGGTGCGCAGCGAAAGCGACTTGGGGTTCTTCGGGTCGAACTGCTTGACCAGCTTCGCCCAGAGCAGCCGGGCGGCGCGCAGCTTGGCGACCTCCATGAAGAAGTTCATGCCGATCGCCCAGAAGAACGACAGCCGCGGCGCGAAGGCGTCGACGTCCAGCCCCACCTCCAGGCCCGCGCGCAGGTACTCGACGCCGTCGGCCAGGGTGTAGGCGAGCTCCAGGTCGGCGGTGGCCCCGGCCTCCTGGATGTGGTAGCCGGAGATGGAGATCGAGTTGTACCGGGGCATCTTCTGCGAGGTGTACGCGAAGATGTCCGAGATGATCCGCATCGACGGCTGCGGCGGGTAGATGTAGGTGTTGCGGACCATGAACTCCTTGAGGATGTCGTTCTGGATGGTCCCCGCCAGCTTCTCGGGCGGCACCCCCTGCTCCTCGGCGGCGACGATGTACAGCGCCAGGACGGGCAGCACCGCGCCGTTCATGGTCATCGACACCGACATCCGGTCCAGCGGGATGCCGTCGAAGAGCTGGCGCATGTCGTAGATCGAGTCGATCGCCACGCCCGCCATGCCGACGTCGCCGGTGACGCGCGGGTGGTCGCTGTCGTAGCCGCGGTGGGTCGGCAGGTCGAAGGCGACCGAGAGGCCCTTCTGGCCGGCGGCGAGGTTGCGGCGGTAGAAGGCGTTGGACTCCTCGGCGGTGGAGAAGCCCGCGTACTGGCGGACGGTCCACGGCTGGTTGACGTACATGGTCGGGTACGGCCCGCGCAGGTACGGGGCGACGCCCGGGTAGGTGTCCAGGAAGTCCAGCCCGGCCAGGTCGTCGGCCGTGTACAGCGGCTTGACGGCGATGCCCTCGGGGGTGTCCCAGACCAGCTCGTCGACGTCCTTGCCGGTGGACTGCCGCCAGGCGGTGCGCCACTGCTCGTCGGTGGCGCCGGCGGCGGGGCGGCCGTCGTCGGAGGCGTCCAGCCCGATTCCGGTGAAGTCGGGGATCATCGCGCCACCTCGTTCTCGTCGGCGCCGCTCGCGCCGGTGATCTGGTCCAGCAGGGAGCCGAGGACGGCGACCGCGTCCCCGCCCGCGTGGATGAACTCGTCCACTCCGGCGGGTACTTCGCCGAGCCGGCCGGCCAGCAGCACCCGTCGGGCTCCGGCCGCCCTGAGGGCTTCGGCGACCGGTGCGGCGTGCTCGCCGTACAGGGCGTCGCTGGAGCAGAGGCAGGCGACGCTCGCGCCGGAGGCGACGAACGCCTCGGCGAACGCCGCCGGGTCGACGGACTCCAGGGCGGTCGTGGCGATCCCGCCGGCCTGGAACAGGTTGGCCGCGAAGGTGGTGCGCGCGGTGTGCGCGGAGGCGGTGCCGATGGAGGCGAGGAACAGCCCCGGCCGAGCGCCGGTGGCCGCGAGGACGGCGTCCGAGCGGTCCCGCAGCGTCTCGAAGGCCTCGGCGCGGCGCACCCGCGGCAGGCCGCCGGCGGGCCCGGCCGGGGCGGGTTCGCGGAGCAGCGGCTGCTCGTCCAGGTGCGGGAACTCGCTGACGCCGGTGACCGGTTCGCGCCGCTTGGCGAGCCGGACCGACCGCTCGGCCCAGGTCGCGGCGATCCGCTCGCCGACCAGTCCGGAGCCGAGGGCGGCCTGCTGGCCGCCGGCCCGCTCGATCTCCTGGAACCAGGCCCAGGCGGCCCGGGCCAGTTCCTCGCCCAGCTGCTCGACGTACCAGGAGCCGCCGGCCGGGTCGATCACCCGGGCCAGGTGCGACTCCTCCAGCAGGACCGACTGGGTGTTGCGGGCGATCCGGCGGGCGAAGGCGTCCGGCAGGCCGAGGGCGCTGTCGAAGGGCAGCACGGTGACGGCGTCCGCGCCGCCGACGCCGGCGGCCAGGCAGGCGATGGTGGTGCGCAGCATGTTCACCCACGGGTCGCGGGCGGTCATCATCACCCGGGAGGTGACGGCGTGCTGGCGCTGGGCCGACGCCTCGGCGGACGCCCCGGACGCCTGCGCGACGCGGGCCCAGAGGCGGCGCGCGGCACGGAACTTGGCGATCGTCAGGAACTGGTCGGCGTCGGCCGCGTAGCGGAACTCCAGCTGGCCGAGCGCCGCGTCCACGGACAGCCCGGCGGCGGTGAGCGCGCGCAGGTAGGCGACGCCGGTGGCGAGCGAGCAGCCCAGTTCCTGGGCGGGCGAGGCGCCGGCCTCGTGGTACGGCAGGGCGTCGACGGTCAGCGCCCGCAGGTTCGGGTGGCCGGCGGCGCAGCGGGCGGCCAGCGCGGCGGCCTCGGTGAGCAGCGTGTCGGTGCGGGCGGTGTCGCCGGTGCGGGCCTGGAGGCCGAGCGGGTCGGCGCCGAGGTTGCCGGCCGCGGCGGCGGGGGAGACCTCGCGCTGCTCGTACAGTGCGAACAACTGCTCGGCCGCGGCGGTGAATTCGGGTCCGGCGTCGAGTGCCACGGCGGCCAGGTCCAGGTACACCCCGGTCAGTGCCTCGGGCAGGGCGTCCACCGGCAGGCCCGCGCCACCGAGTTCCAGCCAGAGCGAGCCGACGCCGTGCTCCAGGTCCGCCAGGACCGCCTCGTTGGCGCGCCGGCGGTCCGGGTCGGCGTGCCGCTGCCGTACGTCCCACCCGGCGACGGCCGGGCCCTGCGGCCGACCGCCGCGGACGAACGGCGGGAAGCCCGGGTACCCGGGGTCGACCGCGGTGTCCTCGGCGGTGTAGAGCGGGCGTGCTTCGAGCCCGTCCTGGAGCCTGGTGGTGAGTGCCTGCTCGGCGGCGGCGCCGTCCTCGGGCTGGGCACCGGACTTGCGCAGCACGCCCTGGACGAGCTGCTGCCACTGCTCACGGTGTACGGCCGGGAACTCGGCGGCGAGGGGAAGCCTTTCGGGCGGGACCTTCATGCCCGCAGGTTAGCGCCCGTTCGCATAGCCGCAGGAGGGGCGGCGCGTGTGACCTTTCCCTCGATTTGGCCTGTTCTCGGCACCCCGTACGGCACGGAGTGCCGCGACCGGTCGCACCTGGTACGGCACGGGGTGCCACGAGGCGGCGCCGGCTGAACCGGGGCCGGTCCGGCGCCCGTAGTCAACACCGATGGGGCGGAACGCGATCGATGTCCCGTCATGGCCCCGTACAGCCATGATCAGGGGGATTGCGGAACCCCACCACTCATCTATTAAGTTACTTCGAAGAAGGTGGGCGGGGCGGCATCCCCCCGTTGTCCGTCCTGCCCGCTTTCACCCGTCCCGGCCCCCCGCGAAGCCGTCCCCGGATTCCGCGGATTCCCCCGAAGGAGCGCCGACCGCCCATGGGAAAGCGTCGCAAGCCCAGCCCCCCGAGCCGGGCCCGCATGGCGGTCCTCACCACGGCCATGGCCGCCGGTGGCGCGGTCCTCGCCTCCGGCACCGCCCACGCCGAGCCCGCGCCGACCCTCGCCTCCGTCAAGGAGCAGGTGGACACGCTCAACGAGGAGGCCGAGCAGGCGATCGAGCGCTACAACGGCTTCCAGGCCAAGCAGCAGAAGCTCCAGAGCGACGCCAACCAGATCCAGGAGAAGGTCGTCCGCGGTCAGGAGACCATGAACGAGCTGCGCACCCGGCTCGGAGCCGTGGCCGCCGACCAGTACCGGACCAACGGCATCGACGCCTCGGTCCAGCTGATGCTCGACTCCGACCCGGCCGGCTACCTGGAGCGCGCGGCGGTGCAGAACCAGGTCGCCGACTCCCAGGCGAGCCTGCTCAAGCAGGCCCAGGACGAGCAGCGCAAGCTCGACCAGGACCGCGCCGAGGCCACCGCGACCCTCGCCGCGCTCGACTCGGTCGGCAAGCAGCTGACGGAGCAGAAGAACGACATCCAGGGCAAGCTCTCCAAGGCCCAGGAGATGCTCAACAAGCTCAGCGCCGAGGACCGGGCCAAGATCAACGCCCAGCAGTCCGCCGAGAAGGCCAAGGCCGAGGCCAAGCAGGCCGCCGCGGCCGCCGCCTCGTCCGCCGCCGACCGGGCCTCCCGCGGCGCCGAGCGCCAGGACCTGAACGCCCCGGCGGCGCCCGCGAGCGGCCGGGCCGCCAGTGTCATCGCGTTCGCCCAGGCCCAGCTCGGCAAGCCGTACGGCTGGGGCAAGACCGGCCCCGCGACCTTCGACTGCTCCGGCCTCACCAGCATGGCCTACCGGTCGGCGGGCGTCACGATCCCCCGGATGTCCCAGGACCAGTGGAACTTCGGCCCGCACGTCGACCGCGCCAACCTCCAGCCCGGCGACCTGGTCTTCTTCTACGACGACCTGCACCACGTCGGCCTGTACATCGGCGACGGCAAGATGATCCACGCGCCGCGCACCGGCAAGAACATCGAGGTGCTGCCGATCTCGGTGATGCCCTACAAGGGCGCCGTCCGCCCGGCCTGACCCCGGCCGCGCGCAGGCCCGCTCCCGTCCGACGGGAGCGGGCCCGTGCGTTCCCGGCCTACGGCCCTCCCGGCCCGCGTGCCGCCCCTCGCGTGGCGCCGGGCCCGGCCGGGGTGGTGGCCCCGGGTCAGATGCCGGCGATCTCCAGTTCGGCGTCGGTGCCGCTGGTGCCGCCGAGGTACAGGGTGTGGCCGTCCGGGCCGACGGCCAGGCCGGTGAGGCCCTCGCCCTCCTGTGCGACGACGGTCTCGGCCGGGTAGGGGGCGCCGGTGACGGCGTCCACCGAGACGACGGCTGCGTAGCCGCTGTCCGGGCCGCCGTTCTGGATCAGGTAGAAGCGGCTGCCGTCCGCGCTGAGCCGGGGCGGGTAGCCGGGGTTCACCTGCGGGAAGGCGAGGTGACGGCTGACGGTGTCGGTGCCGGTGTCGATCAGGTCGGCCGTGCCGCCGCCCTCCGGGCTGACCGCGAGCAGCTGACGGCCGTCCCTGCCGAACGCGATCGCGGAGTCGCCGCCGGTATTGGTCCCGGCGACGGTGCCGACCAGGCCGAGCGTGCCGCCGGCCGTGCTCAGGTGGTACACCCCGGAGCCGCCCGCGACGTAGAGGTTCCGGCCGTCGGGGCGGATCGCGGCGGTGGCGGAGGACTGGGCGGGCAGCGACAGCGAGGAGGTGAACTGCCGCTGCGCCGTGGCGAAGGCGAGGACCCGGGCCTGTCCGGCCTGCCGCCAGGCACTCGGCCCCTGCTGGACGACGTACACGTACGCGCCGTCCGGGCTGACCACCACGGCGGTGGGGATGCCCTGGGACCAGCCCGCCGGGCGCGGCTGGTCGGGGAGCGCGACGGTCGCGAGCACCGTCGGCCCGGCGGTGTCCAGCACGCTCAGCCGGAGCCCGTCGACCACGTAGAGGCGGCTGCCGTCGCCGCTGAGGGCCGAGTACAGGTAGCCCTGGACGGCGCCGAGCGGGGCCGTGCCGGTGACCTGCCCGGACCGGGTGTCGACGGCCTCGGCGGCCAGGGTGCCGTCGGACTGCGTCGCGACGACGTAGGCCGTGGCGCCGTCCGGGCTGACGGACGGCAGCGCCTGGCCGGAGCCGACGGTGATCACGGCCGGTGTGCCGGAGACCGGGGCCGCCGCCCGGGCCGCGGTCCCGGTGAGCAGGAGGGCGGTGGCGGCGAGCGCGGTGGCCCGGAGAAGGGTCTTCGTGCGCTGGTCGGTGGGCATCAATTCCCCTTGTTCATCTGCGACTTGAGATGGCGAGGGGCAGGCTAGCGGACCGCCGCGAACTTCTGATGGACAGTCAGCGGACGAATCTTCCACGGGCGCGCGGCGGTCGTGCAGGGCGCGCGGCGGTCGTGCCGGGTGTCAGCGGTCGAGCGCCCGGAGGTCGGCCAGGCGCGCCAGCGCCAGGGCCGGGTCGGTGAGGCCGCAGGCCCGGCGGACGGCGTCGTCGTGGGCGGCGGCCAGGGCGTCGAGCCGGGTGAGCCGGGCCCGGCCCCGGCGGGAGAGGTGGGCGGTGATCCGGCGGCGGTCCTGGTCGTCCTGGCGCCGGTAGACCCAGCCGGAGTCGGCCAGCGAGTCCACCAGCCGGCTCAGGCTCGCCTGTGGGATCAGCAGCGCCTGGGCGAGTTCGCCCATCGCGTGGCCCCGGTCGTCCGCGAGGGTGCGCAGCACCCGCCACTGGTCGACGGTGCAGTCCTCCTCGGCGAGGGCGGCGGCGAGGCCGGTGGAGAGCCTGCGGTGGGCCAGGGCGACCAGCTCGACCAGCAGCGGCCCGGGGGCGGCCGGGCCTTCGGCGGGATCGGGGAGCAGGCCGTCGATCTCCGGTGCGGCACCGCCTGCGGCCATCTGGTCCTGCCCTTCCGGTCTTTCCCGACGTCGGCATCACGACCATACTCGCACTGGTGAGCTTCGAGGTCAGACTGGTCGATCCGCTCGAAGCGCTGCACTCCGCGCGGGAGGAGCGGGAGGACGCGGCGTTCCGGGTCGGCCTCGTCGTGCCGCAGTCCGGGCCGCTGGGGCTGACCGGACCGTCCGCGCTGGACGGAGCCCTGCTCGCCGCGCACGAGATCAACGCGGGCGGCGGCGTCCTCGGGCGGCCGCTGGAGCTGGTGCTGGTGGACGGCGGCGGCACGCCCGAGCGGGTCGCCGCCGAGGTGCGGCTGCTGCTGGAGGCCGGGGTGCCGGACGCGCTCGCGGGCTGCCACACCAGCGATGTGCACCGGGCGGTCGAGGCCGTCGCGGCGGGCCGGATCGCGTACGTCTTCACCCCGCCGCACGAGGGTGGCTCCCGGCTGCCCGGCGTGCTTTGTACCGGCATCGACCCGGTGCGGCAACTCGGCGCGGCGGTGACCGAACTGACTGAGCGTCATGCACTGCGCCGGTGGGCGATGGTCGGCAACGACTACATCTGGCCGCGCTCCGTCCACCGGGCCGCCGCCGGGCTGGCCGTCCGGGCCGGTGCCCGGGTGGTGCTGGAGCGGCGGATCCCGCTCGGGGCGGTCGAGGGGCTCCTCGAACCGCTGCTGGACGAACTGCGGGCGGCCCGCGCCGACGCCCTGCTGCTGAGCCTGATCGGGCGCGACCTGGTGCACTTCAACCGGGCCCTGCGGCGCAGCGGCCTGGACCGCGCGCTGGTGCGGCTGTCCGGCGCCCTGGAGGAGAACGGCCTGCTCGCGCTCGGCGGCGACGACACCGGGACGCTGTACGCCGCCATGCCCTCCTTCGCGACGCTGGCCGAGGAGCGCCGGCAGGCCATCGCGGAGCGGCACCGCTCGCTGTGCGGGCCGTGGGCGCCGGTCCTGGACGCCTACGCCGTGGGCCTGTACGACGGCCTGCACCTGCTCGCCGCCCTGGCCGCCCGGCGGGGCCTGTCCCCGAACGGCCTGGTGGCGGCGGCGGGCCGGCTGCTGCACCGTACGGGCGCCGGGCCCGGGCCGGTCCACCTTGCCCGGGCCGAGGGCCTCGGGTTCGCGGTGCTGTCCTGACGCGGTGCCGTCCTGGTGTCGGCCTGGTGTCGGCCCCGCCCTGCCCGGCTGCCCTGCCCGTCTGGCGGAACGCCCCGGCAAAACCCTTCCATATGGAAATACTTGCCTCTACAGTCTCCCCACACCCCCCACAGGGTCGTCACGGAGAGAGAGCACCATGGCTGACACCCCCTCGCCCCAGGGCATCGACAGCTACGGCTACCAACAGGAGCTCCGCCGCTCGCTCGGCTTCACCGACCTGCTCGTCTACGGGCTGGTGTTCATGGTGCCGATCGCACCGTTCGGCATCTTCGGCGGCGTCTTCCAGGGCTCCGGCGGCATGGTCGCCCTGGCCTACGTCCTCGGCATGGTGGCGATGATGTTCACCGCCCTGTCCTACGCCCAGATGTCGCGGGCCTTCCCGATGGCCGGCTCGGTGTACACCTACGCGGGCCGCGGCATCGCCGCCCCGGTCGGCTTCCTGTCCGGCTGGATGATCCTGCTCGACTACGTGCTGGTCCCCGGGCTGCTCTACCTGATCGCCGGGGTGGCGATGAACTCCCTGGTGCCGTCCGTGCCGGTCTGGCTCTGGCTGATCGGCTTCGTGCTGCTCAACACCGCGGTCAACTACCTGGGCATCGAGACCACCTCCAAGGTCAACAAGGCGATGCTGATCGGCGAACTCGTCGTCCTGGCGCTGTTCGTGGTGGTCGGCGTCATCGCCCTCGCCGACGGCAAGGGCCGGGGCTTCGACTTCACCCCGCTGTACGACCCGCACACCTTCTCGTGGAGCCTGGCCTTCGGGGCGGTGTCGATCGCGGTGCTCAGCTTCCTCGGCTTCGACGGCATCTCCACGCTGTCGGAGGAGAACCGGGACTCGACCAAGGCCATCGGCCGGTCGATGGTGGCCGCGCTGCTGCTGGCGGGCACGCTGTTCATCGTGCAGACCTGGGTCGCCTCCCTCCTGGTCGCCGACCCGGGCGCGCTGATCCGGGACGGCGATCCCGATGGCACCGCCTTCTACGACGCCGCCCGCACCGCCGCCGGGGGCTGGCTGGCCACGCTGACCGCCGCCTCCACCGCCGTGGCCTGGGGCTTCGCCAACTCCCTGGTCGCCCAGGCGGCCACCTCGCGGCTGCTGTACGCGATGGCCCGCGACCGCCAGCTGCCCGCCTTCCTGGCCCGGATCCATCCCACCCGCCGGGTGCCGGTCAACGCCACCCTGCTGACCGCCGGGATCTCGCTCGTCCTCGGGCTCTACACGGCCTCGCGCGACGACGGCATCACCCTGCTGAGCACCCTGGTCAACTTCGGCGCGCTGACCACCTTCCTGGTCCTGCACGTCGCCGTGGTCGTCCACTACCTGGTCCGCAAGCGCAGCAAGGACTACTGGCGCCACCTGATCGCCCCGGCCATCGGCTTCGCGATCCTCGCCTACGTGGTCGTCAATGCCAACATCGCGGCCCAGCGGCTCGGCTTCGTCTGGCTGCTCGTCGGCGGGGTGGTCCTGGCCGGCCTGATGGCGACCGGCCGCAGGCCCCGACTGGCCGTCACCGACGCCGAAGCCCCCGGCGGAACCGACGCCGGAGCCGGAGCCGGAGCCCCCGCCGGAACCGGCACCGAAGCCCCCGGCGGAACCGGCACCGACGCGAACACCACCACCAAGGAGCACCAGTGAGCCTGCCCGAGACCATCCGGCTGACCCCGGCCCCGGAGGACTACGCCTACACCTTCGGCGGCCGCGCCCCGCTCGTCACCGTCCGGCCCGGCACCGTCGTCGAGCTGACCACCGAGGACTGTTTCGGCGGCAAGGTGCGCGGCACCGGCGACCTGCCCAGCCAGGTGTGTGTCTTCCCCTACCTGAACCCGGTCACCGGGCCGATCGCGGTGGCCGGCGCCGAGCCCGGGGACGTCCTCGCGGTGCACTTCGCGGAGATCACCCCGGCCCGGGACCACGGCATCTCCAGCACCTTCCCGCACTTCGGCGCGCTCACCGCGACGCACAGCACGGCGATGCTGCACGCGCCGCTGGAGGAGCGGGTCTGGATCTACGAGCTGGACACCGCGGCGGGCACCTGCCGGTTCCGGGCCCGCACCGGCGACTTCACGGTGGACCTCCCGCTCGACCCGATGCACGGCACGGTCGGTGTCGCCCCGGCGGGCGGTGAGGTCCTGGCCTCGATCACCCCCGGCGCCCACGGCGGCAACCTGGACACCCCGGAGATGCGGGCCGGCACCACGGCCTACTTCCGGGTCAACGTGGCGGGCGGCCTGCTCGCCATCGGCGACGGCCACGCCCGCCAGGGCGAGGGCGAGGTCTGCGGGACGGCGGTGGAGGCGGCCATGCGCACCACCGTGGTCGTCGACCTGGTCAAGGGCGGCGGCCCGGCCTGGCCCCGGCTGGAGAACGACCGCTTCCTGATGAGCACCGGTTCGGCCCGTCCGCTGGAGGACGCGTTCCGGATCAGCCAGCACGACCTGGTCGGCTGGACCGGCGAACTGCTCGGCCTGGACCAGCTCGACGCCTACCAGCTGGTCAGCCAGGCCGGGCTGGCCCCGGCGGCGAACGTCTGCGACACCAACTACACGATGGTCGCCAAGCTGCCGAAGAGCCTGCTGGGCCGGGCCCGCGCCTACGACGGCCTGCACGACCGCCTGCGCGAGACCGCCGCCGCGTACCTGCGGCACCGTTAGCCGCGGCTCCCGCCACAAGCGACCCGCCGCGCCGCGCCCGCTACGGGTGCGGCGCGCAGGCCAACAGGTACGGCAGCAGCGGCAGCACCACCACCCCGAGCCGCCAGGCGAGTTGCCGCCGCCGGCCGCCGCCCGTGCGGGCCAGCCGCCGGACCCGGGCCAGCACCCCGGTGGAGGCCGCGCCGAGCGTCCCGTCGCCCGGCGCGGCCGGCGGCGTCGGGGCCGCAGGGTCCGCAGAGATCGCAGAGTCCGCAGGCGTCGGAGCGGTCGCCATCGCGCAGAGCGCCGAGGCCAGTTCGCCCCGGGACACCCGGGCCAGCGCCGCGTCGTCCGCCGCCATCTCCAGCAGCAGCGCCACCTCCGAGCGCCCCAGCCGGGCCAGCGGCAGTCGGCCGAGGAGCAGCGCGAAGGTGTCCGCCGGGAGCCGGAACAGGTGGTGGCGGCCCCGGATGTGCCCGTGCTCGTGGGCGACGGCCGCGGCGAGCTGCCGCTCGTCCAACAGCCGCAGCGCCCCTCGGGAGACCACGACCCGGGGGCGGCGCCCGGGCAGGCAGTAGACGGTCGGGTGGGCGTGCTCCAGCACCAGGGCGCCCCAGCGCCGGTCCGGTACGGCGACCACGTCCAGCAGTGCCCGGTGCTGCCGCCGGGCGCGGCCGGTGCGGACGCCGACGGCGGTCACCAGGGCGGCGACCACCGTCCCGGCGGTGGCCAGCAGCCACCAGTCGTGGGTGTGCGGGAGGACGGAGTCGTCCGGTTCGGCGTGCGGGAGCAGGCCGAGCAGTCCGGCCGGCTCGTGGGCGAAGGGCTCCACCGCGTGGTGCGCGGCGAGCAGCAGGGCCACCGTGAACGAGGCCATCAGCGCGAGCCAGAGTGCCGCGCCCGCCGTGGGCCGGGCCTGGAGCCGGGCGGAGCCGGCCAGTCGGCGGGGCAGCAGGACGCCGGTCACCGCGAGGTAGAGGCCCAGCAGGGCGAGGGTCACTCCTGGTCCCGGGACTTCACCTGGGCGAGCGCGGTGAGCAGGGCGGACGCCTCGTCCCCGCTGATCCCGTCGACGAAGTGGAGCAGCGCGCCGGCCCGGTCGGGGGTGGTCTCCAGCGCCTGGTGCATCAGCCGGGCGGTGTACTCCTCGCGGGTGCAGGTCGGCTCGTACAGCCAGGCGCGGCCGGCCTTGTCGCGGCGCAGCCAGCCCTTGGTGTGCAGGATGTCGGCGACGGTGGTGACGGTGGTGTACGCGACCGCCCGCTGCCGCCGGAGGTCGTCCACGACCTCGCGCACCGTGGCCGGCCGGCCCCAGGTCCAGAGCCGGTCCATGATCTCGGCCTCCAGGTCGCCGAACCCCCGTAGCACGCTGTTTTCTCTCCCTCGCCGAGCCGATCGCCGGCGGCCGTGGCCCTCTCGTGCGGCCTCGGCCCGCCGGAACGCGGACCATGGTACGGCGAGCGCCGGGCGCCCGCCCCCCGGTGCGGGAGG
>NZ_JBHTRF010000107.1:0-23857 GCF_042796115.1 Kitasatospora sp. NPDC056446
GGATCAGGCTGCCCTCAGCTCCACCGCCCTGCTGCGACAGGATCAGCGGCGAAGGTCTCTCACCTCCACTCGAACCACAGCGCCTCACGGCGCACCCACGACCTGAGGCACTCGACCGCGACACTCCTTCTGGAACAAGGCGTCGAACTCGTCGTCATCAAGGAACTCCTCGGACACGCCCACATCGGCGTCACCGCCACCGTCTACGCACACGTCCGCCTCCGCCTCCAGCGCGACGCCATCGACCTCCTCGGCCATACCCTCGGCAATGCCTCCGAGGCCGACCCCGACGACGGCGACGACCCACCGCTTTGTGCAGCACCCGTCCGCTGACGTTGCCGTCAACTACTGCCGTCAAGACGCCATGTAGCCCTCCCCGGAACAGTTCCGGGGAGGGCTACATGGCGTCTTCATACTTACTTTCTAACGCGGACTCTTGAGTTCAGATCGCCTCTCAAAGTTCCCAGTTACTAAGTTCGGCAAACGCCTCGACGGAAGGAACCAACTGCACAGCAAATGCGCTTGCCGATGCCTGCGCTTGGGTTGCCGCCGAGCGGCCAGTCATACCTTGGGCGGAATCATCTGCCCTCTGAGACAAAAGAGCAAGGACCTCACGCTCAGCGTCAATCTCCATTTGCACTAGCCGCCCCGGGGGAGGAGGCTCTTCTCCGCACCTTACAATTACGGGATTTTCTCCCGACAACTTGAAGTCGAGCATGGAGAGCAGTGACCTGAGGGTATTGATGGACATCTCCACCTTCGGGACTGAAGGCCTCAAGGAGACGGCAAGAGCATTTCCCACGAGCCCCACCGCCTGAGTCACATAGAACTCCGGGCGAGAGGAATCATCCTCGCCATCCTGAGATTCCATCTCCAGCTCATCCAATGCCTCGGCGCACTCGTCCTGGACAGACTCGCCAGCAGCTGCCGCCCAAGCAAGCTCAAGCGAGGCATCGGCCCACGTCAGGTACTCCGAGGGGCCTAGGGCTCGACAGAAGGTCACCCCCCGTTCCGCAGCTGCAGCACAGATCAGCATCAGATCAGAGTCCGAAGCGTTCGAAATTGCCTGAAGTTCCGACGGAATCTCCATGTCCCTCTAGCCTCCAGTGGCCCAGAAGATTGTGAATGGGGAGTTCTGTGCAGCATGACCGCGGATCCCTGCGCCACCCAACGTCACCCCGCGAACGTTCAGCATGGGCGAACAGATGGCAACGCAGAAGTTTCGCGATGCCGCACCGAACACTGCATGCTCATTTGGCCCCAAGCTGTTAAGGATCCCTTCCTCTGCATGTCCAGCCGCCTGCACGAATTCCTCTCCCGGCCGGAGTGTCCACCCGGAAGGCATTGCACCGCCCCCATTGATTCCGATCCGAGTGGTAAACGCCTTCGTCTGAGAGTTGAAGACACCAATTACCGCCGTGGTGCCCTTCACGTCCGCCATGAAGTAATCATTGCGGGACGCCTGCAACTCTTCCGCACGGTTGAGAGCAAGCATTGCATCGTCTTCAGTTGCAACCCCAGGACCACAGTTGTGAACCAGGACCGGTGTGGTGCCCGCGAGCACATAGTACGTGTGGAGCAGATTGACGGTCAGGTTGTGGGTGGTGACGGCGTAGGGGTAGTTGCTGACGGACTGGATGGTGAGGGTGGTGCCGTCGGGCCGGCGGAGGTGTTCGCCGGGGGTGAGGTCGCCGGCGTCGACCCACTGGCGGCGGGTCTCGCTCCAGTAGGGGTGGTGGTGGGTGGAGGTGATCTTCGCCGGGTCGGTGGCCGGCGGGCCGCGCGGGGTGGCGTCGTCGGTGAGGGTGAGGTCGGTGAAGTCCTTGTCGTCGGGGGTGGTGATGGTGGCAGTGACCGGCTCTGGGTGAGTCTCGCCGGTCTGGGGGTCGGTCGCCATGACGACGTCGCCCTCGTGGATGTCCTCGATCGGCTTGAGGGTGCCGTCCCCCATCAGGACCCGGGTGCCGGTCGGGAAGCTGTTGGTACGGATCGGGCAGCTTCCACCGACCGAGTCGTCGGCGTCCTTGGCTACCTGCTTGGGCTCTGTGCCTGCGGCGTCTGCTGCTGATTCCTTTGCGGCTTTTTCTTCCGCGGCCTTGGCTGCTGCTGCTTCGGCAGCACGCGCCTCGGAGGCGGCCGTCTTGGCGGTGACCAGCGCGGCTTCGGCTTCCCTGGCCGCGCGTTCGCCGGATCTGATGGCGGTGTAGGCCTTCTCGATCTCCTTGTAGATCTTGAGGGCCTGGATGCCGACCTTGATGGCCTTGAAGATCTTGCCCCAGGGCACCACGTTGAGGGCCGTGTTGATGCAGCTCATCACGTCGCCCTTGGTGAAGCAGTCGCGGGCGTCGTTGAAGCCGATCAGATCGCCGACGAGGTCGACCACCTTGTGCACGAGCTCATCGCGCTTGTGCTTGCTCTCGTTGAGGTTCTTGTTCGCGGTGTCGGCCGCGTGGGCTGCGGCCTGCTCCTCCGGTGTGGGCGGCTTCCACCCCGCGAGGGTGGGGGGCGACCAACTCGCCGGAGTGATGTAGGTGGCGCCCGCCTCCTTCTCCTTCGTCAGGCCGTCGCACTCGGCCGGGGTGTCGCAGGTGGGCCGCAGGCCGTTGGCGTCGGACTTGTTGATGGGGCTGTTGTTGGCGTACGCGTAGGCGTTCCACTGCTGGGGGTCGCCGGCGACGGTGATCGGGTCGGGGCTGATGAAGCGGCCCGTCCCCGGGTCGTACTCGCGGGCTCCGAGGAGGGTGAAGCCGGTCGACTTCTCCTTGGTGCCGCCGACGAAGCCCTTGTCGCCGGCCCAGACGCCCGCCGCCGGCTGGGTGCCGCGTTCGTTGCCGAAGGGGTCGGTGGGGCGCCGGACGTGCTCGAATGTTTCCGCGTCGATCTGGACGCCGTTGGTGCCATGCGGGTCCGCGCCCTGGTAGGCGAGCGTGGAGTTTCCGCTGGTGCTCGTGCGGGTGATGGAGAGGCCGTCGGGCGCCGCGTAGGAGCGAACGTCGGTGACGGCCTTGGTGGCGGTGTCCAGGGTGAGTTGGTCGGCACCCAGGTTGAGTATGGTCTTGCCCGGGTCGCGTCGGATCATCTGGTTGCCGGACACGTCGTACAGGTAGCTGGTGGCGCCGCTCTCTCCGGTACCGGTGATCTTGTCGAGCTTGCCCTGGGCGTTCCAGGCCAGCGTCTTGGTGCCCGGGGTGTCGGTGATCGAGGTGGTGTTGCCCGCGGCGTCGTAGGTGTACGAGGTCACCGCGGTGCCGGCCGGGCCGCTCCGGGTGGACTTCATCAGCGCGTGCGGACCGCCGGTGCCGCCGCCCGTCTTCGGGTCGGTGGACGGGGTGTTGGGGCCGGTGCCGAAGGTCTGGGTGGTGGTGACGTCCTTGCTCGCGTCACCGGTGACGTCCTTCTGGACCAGCTTGGTGCGGTTGCCGATGAGGTCGTACTCGTACTGCTGCCAGTACGGGGCCGGGCCGCCGACGCTCGGCGGGCCGTCGCCGGCGGACGGTCCGTCGGTGTTGGTGCAGGCACCGACAGCGGGGACGTCGGGCATCGGCTTGGTGGTCTGGGTGCCGTTGTCGGTCCAGGCCTGGGTGAGTCGGCCGAGGTAGTCATGGGTGAAGCACTGCAGGTCGGCTGTCTGGCCGTCCTGCGCGTTGCGGGCCGAAGTGACCTGGCCGAGCGGGTTGTAGGTGTAGTCGACGGCGTCGACGTGGGCGGTCTCGGCGGTCTGCTTGTCGAGGATCGAGCGCGTGACCCTGCCGGTGGCGTTGTCGATCGAGAGCGTGGCGACCACCTGGGCACCCGCACCGCCCACCGTGGTGCGGTAGGCCCGGCCGTAGGGGTCGTAGCGGACGTCGGCCACATAGGTCCTGGCCTGACCGGCCCCGAAGGCACTGGACAGCCCACCGAACTGACCCACGTCATCGGGGGCGAACGTGAGGATCTCCCGACCCATTCCGGCTACGGCCGGAAGGGTGGTGGCCGACAACCGACCGCCCTCGTCATAGGCGTTGTCGGTCTGGTAGACGCCGGCGAGCTCGTTCTCGACCGCGGGGATGGTGGTCTTGGAGCCCTTCTCGCGGTAGCCGATGTCGTAGCCGGTGACCTCCGACTTGTAGGCGGCTCCGCCCGCCCCGCCGACGTAGCGGGTCGAGGAGGTCGGCTTGCCCAGGGCGAGGGTGTCGAAGGTCCAGGCGGCGACCTGCTTGGCCGGGTCGACTGCCGTACCCTCGTAGGCCGCGACGGTACGGCCGAGCAGGTCGGCGACGCTGGTCGCACTCTTGCCGCGCGAATCCGTGGCGGTGACGAGGTTCTTGCTGTCGTCGTACGCGGTCGTGCCCGTACCCGAGTCCGGGTCGGTGGTCTTCACCGGGCGGCCCAGCAGGTCGTACTCGTACGTCCATTGGTTGCCGGCCGGATCCTTGCGCCAGACCTCCTTGCCCTCCGGCGTGTAACCGTAGGTGGTCTCGTCGTACGCGCCGGTCGGGGTGTTGGACTTGTACTGACGCAGAGCGAGGGTGTTGCCGCGGGCATCGGTGATCGTCGCGGAGGCGTAGCCGCCGGCCGGCGGGGTCGTACGGACTTCGTCGGCGCCGGGGTAGTCGGTGCGGGTCCGCCACTGCTCGACGCCGTACGACTGGAAGATCGAGTCCGTGACCCGGCCCATGCCGTCGAACTTCTGGACGGTCTGGGAGGGGACCTTGCCGTCCGGCTCCACCCCGCCGTTGGGCAGGAACAGCTCACCGGAGGGCTGTGCCTCGTCGTTGTAGTAGGCGGAGCTGGTCTTGGTCTGCCAGCTGTGCGAGTCGAACAGCGCGTCGGTGATCATGCGTCCGGTGGCACCGGAGGGGGTGCTGGCCTGGGTCTGCCGGACGCGGCCGAGGCCGTCGTAGATGGAGTAGCTGGAGGTGTAGGTCTTCAGGTCGCCCATCAGTGCCTGGGTGAGCACCTGCGACGGCGCGTTGGTGCCGTTGACCGCGTAGGAGATCTTGCGGTTCGGACGGTTGGGGTTCTTGGCCCGGTCGTTGTCCGGGCCCCAGCTGGCCAGCGCGCGCCCGAGGGCGTCGAAGTCCTGCTGGCTGACCCGGCCGTTCTCGTCCTTGATGTTGAGCGGCGATCCGCGCCCGACATCGAGGGTGCTGACGGTCTGCCAGCCCATCGGGTTGGTGTGGGTGACCTGGGTGGGCAGTTGGCCGGCGGCCGGGGAGTACTCCGTCCTGGTCTCGGCGCCGGTCTGGTGGGTGGCGTCGGTGCGGGTCGGGTCGACGGTGCTGGTGACCCGGCCGTACACGTCGAAGCCCGCCCGGGCGGTGGCCCGGTAGACCGGCTTGCCCGCGGCGTCGTAGCGCTCCAGGACCTCGGTCGAGGTCTGCTCGGACTTGGCACCGGCCTGGCCGAGGGGCAGGCCGTCGAAGTACGCCCGGGTGTCGGCCGCGGTGTTGTCCTTGGTCGCGGTCCGGCCGCAAGCGCCCTTGAGGACCAGGGTGCGCGAGGCCAGCTGCGTCGGCGCGCCGCCGGGGCCGGTGGCGTACTCGAAGGAGGTGCAGAGCAACTGTTCGGGGTGGGCCAGGTCGCCGTTGTCGTAGACGGTCAGCGGACGGGCGAAAGGGGTCGAGTCGTACGAGGTGGACCGCTCGCGGGTGCGCCAGCCGTCGGCCAGCTTCTCGCGGTTGGTCACCTTCAGGACGTTGACGGCCCGGGCGGTGATCGGCGGCATGCCGCCGGACTGGTTGCGGGTGGCCGTGACCGGGCCGATCCACGGGTCGGAGACCACGGTGGAGAGGAGCTCACCGTTCTCGCCGTTGTAGGTGGCGGAGTCACGGATGAATCCGACCAGGGCGTTCTCGTCCTTGATGGTGCCGCCGTGGACGTCGGCCACGGTCACCTGGCGGGTCGTCTTGTCGGCGAGGACGTCGCCGTCCATGCCGCGCAGGAACGTGGCGACCGACTTGGTGCGCGGCGCCTCGACGTCGCTGCCGTTCCCGGTGAGGGTCGTGACCGTCGCGTACCCGCGGAACTGGTCCCAGGTGCGGTTCTTGGCGTCGGCCATCTCGGAGTCGTTGCGGTGCCAGGCCGCACCGCCGCCGTACACGTACTCGGTGACGACCACGGGCTGGCCGCCGGCGACGGTGTCCTCCTGGGACACGGACTGCACGACGATCTTGTTGAACCAGTCGTTCACCGGATCCGGCGCGCTCTGCCCGGGCAGGTACCACTTGACCGGCATGCAGGCCATCGTGTTGCCGTCCTCGGAGGCCGGCATCCTGCCGCCCGCCTCCCGCGAGCACTCCGCCGGCCGGTAGACGACGTTGATCAGACCGCCGGTCTCGGTGGTGATCCGCTGGATGCGCGGGCGGTTGTACGGCTCGACGGAGCCCGGCAGACCGTCCGGCTGGAGGACCTGGCCCTTCACGCGGTTGGCGATCTGCAACGGCTGGAAGGACACCGGCGGCAGGGTGATCGGCGTGCGGTTGTTGCTTCCGGTGCGCTGGACCGAGTCCAGCCAGAGCGAGGGCGAGGTGCCGTCGCCCGGGGCCGGGAAGGACTGGTTGAGGGCGAAGGAGTCGACCGCGCGGTAGCCGGTGCCGTCCCGGACCTCGGTGTCGATCCTCGTGAGGCGCTTGGTGGTCCAGAAGGTCGGCGAGTAGACGGTGCAGTCACCGGTCGCGTCACAGTTCTGGTCGGTCGGCGTGTCCGGCCAGCGCTTGGCGTTGGCCTTGGTCCGCTGGCCCGGGTCGCAGGCGAAGCCGTTGTCCGGCAGGCAGCGCTCGGCGGTGCGGAACCACACCTGGGCCGCCGGACTCGCCTTGCCCTTGGCCGCGATCTGGTCGGGCAGGCGCTGGCCGTAGCCGATCCAGGTCGGGTAGCTCGCCCGCTGGTACTGGGTCCTGGTGCCGTTGCCGTTGTTCTGGCCGCCGCCCCTGCCGTAGTAGTTCTGCTCCTGCTCGTACCGGTAGGTGATCAGGTTCTGGTGCGGGTCGACGACGTAGTCCAGCGACCACTGCCAGCCCATCTGGTTCCAGGAGCCGGTGGCCGGGGAGCCGCTCTTCAGGCACGGGTCCTGGCCGCCGGGCCAGTAGACCGGCGTGGTGGAGACCGAGTTGGCGGCCTGGTCGGTGCCGTCGCCTCCGGGGAGGTGGTTGGCACCGAAGTAGTACTGGGTGCCCTCGACGGTGGTGATCCGCCAGGCCTCGCCGTTCCAGGCGCCGTTGTTCTGGCCGGTCAGCCGCTCGACCTTGGTGCCGTCCTCGCCCTGGAGGTGCCAGGCACAGGACTTGTCGTCCTTGACCAGTTGGCCCGCGTGACCGGCGAGCGAGAGCTGGAGCAGGTCGCCGCCCCAGCACTGGTCGCCCGACTTGTCGATTCCGGCGTCCTTGCAGCTCTTGTAGCCGCGGACGATGGACCCGGGGTGCCACTCCCAGCCTTCGCCGATCCAGGACGGCTGGGCGTTGGTGGAAGCGGTCTTGCCGTCCACGGAGGAGGAGTCGTAGCCGAGCGAGACGTCGGGCGCGGGGCCGGCCAGGGCGGAGGGAAGCTCCACGGTGTAGCCGTAGGTGAAGTTGCCCGCGTTGGCGCCGGCCTGCCAGGAGGCGGACGGGGTGATCGGCGAGGCGGTGAAGTCGCCGCTGCTGCCCTTGGCATCGGCCTCGACGGCGAATGCCACCGCGGGGGCCGCCGCCGAGCCGGCGAAGGCGCCCGAGGTGAAGGACTTGGCCGGGGCCGCGGTGGCCGACTGCGGGACGTCGACCTCGGCGACCAGCCGACCGGTGGACTGGTCCCGGTGGGACGGCACCGGGGTACGCGTCTTGCATCCGGCGGCAGTCGGGGTCGTCAGCGCACACCCGGGCAGTTGGACGATCCGGGCCCGCGCGGCCCAGTCGGCACCGGCGTTCGCCGCCCAGGCCCGGGTGTCGATCCCGACCTGGACCCGACCTGCCCGGTTGCCCCCACCGGTGTCGGTGAGGGCGACCAAGGCGCCGTTCACACCGGCGGCCGTCGCCTGGCCCTCATCGGCCAGTTCGACCTGGAGCGCCGAGGGGGCGTCGCCGACCGGGGCCGCCTGAGCGGTCCGGGCCGACGACGCCGCACCGGCGGCCGGAGCGACCCAGACCGGCAGTGAGCCGGCCTGGACCGGCGGCGCGGGAGGGGAGGTCGGTGCCGCGTCGGCTGCGGTCGGCGCCAGGGACGCCTGGGCGCCGGCGCCACCGAGCACGGCGGTGGCCCTGCCGGAGGGTGGACTGGAATCCGCGGGTGGCGACCACTTCTTCCCGGGGTCGGGCCGGTAGCCGGCGGCCTTGCCGCTCGTGCCCTTCACCGGATGGGTCTCCGGCACCGGCGTGTTCGGCGGCACCCACACCTTCGGCGGAGCGGCCGCGTGGGTGACCGCCTCGACCGAGGGGATCGTCACCCCCGACATGCAGACGGCCAGCGCGGCCACGACGGCCACTCTCAGCCTGTGCGGGCGCGTGAAAACACGGACTCTTCGCGACAACTGATCCCCCAACAGATTGCCAAGGCTTGAATCGGACCGGCCTCGCCGACCCGGGCCTCCGGAACCCTAGGGGCATACGACCTATCCGGAACAGGAGGAATCCATGATCACTCAGTGTGATGAACGTCACCCGGAGAGCAATGTGCCACCACCCGCGACAACTCGGACACCCTGTCGACAAAACGCTTTGACAGCGAAGCAAATGTGAAGGCAGCGTGCGGCTGGCTTTCCGTCACATCACTTTCGACAACGGGGACTTCATGTCGAGGTCAAAAAGTCCATCTCCTCCGACTCCCGCACGTAGCAAGAGAATGCGGACATTCGGCGCGGCTCTGCTGCCGCTCGCCTGCACGGCCGTCCTCTCGCTCGGAGCCGGGCTGCTGGCTGCCCCCGGCACCGCCGCGGCCGCTCCCGCCGACCGCAACCACGGCCCCGCCGACACTTCCTGGCCGACGGCTCCGCCACCTCCGGCCAACGGACAGTCCGATGCCCGCGCGGCGCGGACCGCGGCGATCCGCGCCGCACAGGCGAAGGCGAAGAGCACCGGGAAGCCGGTCGTCGTCGACGCCCTGACCACGGGGAGCAGCCGGACCACGGCCAATCCGGACGGCACGCTGACCGCCGACTCCTCCCCGATCGCGGAGCGGGTCCAAAACGCCGACGGCACCTGGCGCGCCGTGGACGCGGCCCTCCGGGCCGGTCCGGACGGCACGGTCGCGCCGACCGCCGTCCCGTCCGCGCTCACGCTCTCCGGCGGAGGCGGCGGACCGCTGGCCACCATGGCGACGGCGGACGGCAAGAAGCTGTCGATCAAGGCGCCGTTCGACCTGCCGAAGCCCGAACTCACCGGCAGCAGCGCGCTCTACCGGTCCGTGCTGCCCGATGTCGACTTGGAGCTGAGCGCCACCTCCGCCGGTGGCTGGCGCCAGGTCCTGATCGTCCGCACCGCGCAGGCGGCGGCCGACCCCAGGATCAAGAAGCTGCACCTCGACACCACCGCAGACGGGCTGACCGTCAAGGCGGACGCCAACGGCAACCTGACCGCCGAGGACGCTTCCGGCCGGGCCCGTTTCACCGCTCCGGCGCCGCTCATGTGGGACTCGACGACGACGCCCACCACCGCCGGCGCACCCCGGTCGAAGGCGGCTGCCGGGGCACCCTCGGCCGACGGTGCCCCGACACCTTCCGGTTCCGACAGCAGAGCGCCCGGGCCCGGGGCCCGGACCGCACCGATCGCCACCACCGTCAGCGGCAGCGGTATCGACCTGGTGCCGGACGCCTCGGTCCTCGGGCAGGGAACCGGCCCCTGGTACATCGACCCGGGCTGGAATCCCAGCGTCGACAACGGCGCCCAGGCCTGGGCGCAGGTGCAGTCCGCCTACCCGGGGAGCACGGAGTACAACGGCACCCAGTACGGCCAGGACCGGCCGGGGGCCGGCTTCTGCGGCTACATCGACACCAACAACCGCTGTGAGAAGCAGGGCAAGGAGCGCGCCTACTTCCAGGTCGGCCTGGACCCGGCCTTCTGGGACTCGACGGTGCTGGGCGCCAAGCTCTACGCCACGGTCGCCGAGTCGTCCAGCCCTTCGACGGCCACACCGATGGGCCTCTACTCGACCGGTGCGGGCAACAGCAACCCGATCAACCAGTGGACGCGCTGGGAGGCCCAGCCCTGCCCGGAACTCGCGAACTGCGCCAAGGTCGGCACGAACTGGATCTCCGGGGCCGGCGGCAAGGAGTTCGACGTCGCCACCCAGATGACCCAGGCGGCGCGCGAGCACTGGGGTGGCTGGACCTTCATGTTCGCCCCCGACGACGAGACCAACAAGTACTACCACCAGCGCTTCGACAAGGGTCCGCACATCGTCGTCACCTATGACTTCACGCCCCACGTAGGCAGCCCCGCCACCAGCCCCACCCCCGGCTTCGCCCGTGACGCCGCCTTCAACCCGTGCCAGACCCCCGGCACCGGCAACCCGTGGGACAACCCGGGCTGGGTCGGGATCAACACCGACGTCAACCTGAGCGTCGACACCTGGTCGCCGACCGGCGAGCAGCTCTGGACCACGTTCAAGATCTGGGACGACGACGACAACGGCTCGTCCAAGCTCTACGACACCAACTGGGCGGCGAGTTCGGGCCGCAAGAACGTGAGCGTCGGCCCGCTGGTCGACGGCCACCAGTACGGCTGGTTCGCCGCCACCGACGACGGCACGCTCCACAGCGCGAGCAGCCCGATGTGCTTCCTGCGCATCGACCGCACCCCGCCGACCGCCCGGATCACCTCGACGGACTTCCCCGAGTCGGGCACCCTGGGCGGGCACCCCAAACTCGTCGGCCAGGAAGGCGTGTTCACCCTGTCGGGCACCGATCCGGCCCCGGCCGGCGGTGGCCGCTCCTCGGGCCTGGCCTGCGCCCGGTGGACCACCGACCCCGTCCAGGCCGCGGCAACCGGGTGGAACTGCACCGACGGCGGCAACATCGTCAAGATGGACGGCGACGGCAGCTTCCAGCTGAAGTACACCCCCTGGCACTGGGGGACCAACTTCCTCTACCTCCAGACCCAGGACAACGCCGGCAACATGTCGCAGCCGGTCGCGTACACCTACTACGTGCCCGGCAACCCCGCCGCCGGTGACCCGGTCATGGGCGACATCGACGGCGACCGGAAGGGCGACGTCCTCCTGCCGGACGGCACCGGCTCCCTGCGGCTGGTGGGCGCCGGCGCCGACCCCTACGCGGCCCCGAACACCCGGCCCGCCTCGGCACCGGGTGCGTCGGGCAACCAGGACTGGAGCACGGCCCAGATCACCCACCGGGGCTCGTTCACCGACCGGAATGTGGACGACCTGGTCGCGCACGCTCCCGGTAGCCCGTTCCTCTCCCTGTACCCGAACGATGACATCGCCGGGCACCTCGACGGCCAGACCGCTACCACCCTGGCCAAGAGCCGGTCCTGCATCCTGCCCGACGGCACGCCGATCGACTGCGCCACCAACGGCAACGGCAGCGACTGGTCCTCCGTCACCCAGATCGCCGCATTCGGATCGCCCAACGGCGATACACCGAACCGGGCCGGTACGACCCTGGCCGGCCTGCCTCGCTCCTCCCTGCTCTTCGTCGAGAACAACAGGCTGTGGCTCAACCTCTCGTACAACGTCAAGCGCCTCGACGGCCCGGCCGTCCTGCTGTCGCAGGACCAGTCCTGGGACTCCTACGACCTGATCACCCCCGGCCCGGCCAAGGGCACGAACATCCCCACGGTGTGGAGCCGCTCGAGGAACGACGGGACCGTCCACACCTACCAGTTGGCCAAGGGCAGCACCCCGGGCACCTTCGACGCATCCGGCTTCGCGGACCCCGCCAAGGGCCGGCTGGCCGGCGGCGTCGACGCGAAGCTGTACCCGAAGGTCGGGTCCAACGGCGACGTCACCGGTGACGGAGTCCCGGACCTGTGGGCCGTCGGCACCGACAACCAACTGGTCGCCTGGGCCGGCATCGGCAGCAAGGCTCCCGACGTCAACAGCGGCCCGACGGTGACCGGCCTGGAGCAGACCCCGGTCGCACTCGGCAACCTCGACCGCCCGATCGGCAACTGGCTGGCCGCGCCCGACGGCAGCAACGCCGTCGGCGACGGGCAGAAGCGCGCCGACGGGACGGCTTCGGGGGTCGGCTGGACCGGGGACACCGTGGACGGCCGTGCGGTCACCGTGGGGTCCTTCGCTCCCGGCGCGGGCTCCACCATCACCATGACGCGTCCGGTGGTCGACACCCGCAAGAGCTTCACCGTCTCCACCTGGGCCAAGGCGGGCCCGGGCGGCGGTGTCGTCGCCAGTCAGGAGTCCGTCCACGGCAGCAGCTTCATGCTGTACACCGACGGGCCGGGGCGGAACTGGAGCTTCGCCCTGGCGTACGCGGACGACGACAACTGGTCGTACGACTACACCGGGGTGACGAATGCCGGCGCCCAGACCCGTCCCGGTGTCTGGACCCGGCTGACCGCCTCATACAACGCGGACACCGGCCTGATGGCGCTGTACGTCGACGGTCTCCTCGCCGGGACGGCGGTGCACCGGGCGAGCGCCGGCCCGCCGCCCTCGGGGCCGTTCGTGCTCGGGCGCTTCAGGTACCAGTCCAAGCCGAGCGCGAGCTTCGACGGCAGCATCAGCAGCACCGCCGTCTACCCCTTCGCGGTGGCGCCCACCGCTCCGGGCGTCACCGGGGTGGTGCGCTCGGCCGTCAACGGTGACAAGTGCGTCGACGACAGCGGCTCAGGCACCGCCGACGGCACCGCGATCCAGCTGTACGGCTGCCACGGCGGCGCCTCGCAGCAGCTCTCGCTCGGCAACGACGGCACCGTCCGCGTCCTGGGCGGGTGCGTCACCCCGCTGAACTCCGGCACGGGCAACGGCACGCCGCTGGAGTACCGCACATGTGCCGGGACCGCGTCGCAGAAGTGGGTGCCGCTCGCGAACGGCGCGCTGTTCCACCCGGCCTCCGGCCGCTGCCTGGACCTACCGGGCTGGCAGGTGGCCGACGGCACCCGGCTCCAGTTGTGGGACTGCGTGTACGAGGCGAACCAGCTGTGGACCGTTCCGACGGTGCGGACGGCGGTGCTTCCGGGGCCGCCGCGTTCCTGATGCCCGTGGTCTGAGCGGGGTGCCCCGGGTCTGCCGCGCTGGTCGGCGGGGTGGACCCGGGGTGGAGCGGAGGTGGTGAGGGTGTGCCCGGGGGTGGCGGGGGGAGGGGATGAATCGGGGCAAGGTCGGCATAGCCGTCGGCGGCGTTGACACCCGGGTCGGGCAGCTGGTGGGGTTGCGCACGATGTGGTCGCGGCCTGGCGAGGAGGCTTCTGTGCAAGCCAGAGTGTCCGTTGCGGCCGGGCGGCGGCTGCGCTCCCAGTTGGAGCAGAGCGCGGCGTTGCGGGAGGTGCTGCAGCACCCGGCGGCGCTGGTGGCGCGGCGGGCCACGGCGCGGACGTGCCGTCAGTTGGCGCCGCGCACCGCGGACCGGCTGATCGCGGACCTCAAGGGGACGGAGCCGCTGCTGGCGCGGGCCGGGCGGCCGGGGCGGACGGCGATGCAGATCGCGGCCGGGGTCGCGGCCGCTGCGGTGCTCGGCGGGCTGCTGGCCGGGCCGCTGCCGTCGGCGTACGCGGCGGGCGGCGGCCCGGGCCCGGACGTGGTGAGCACCGCGCCGCAGACGCCGCTGGGGAGCGTGACCGATCCCCGGGTGTTCCCGCGCCCGCAGGAGCAGACCGTGGCGGGCCGGGCGGTCGTGGTGCCCGCCGCCGTGACGATGGTGCCCACGACCAAGGCGGACATCGGCGCGGTGCTGGCCGTGGACGAGGTGCTGAAGGTCGCCGGGGCGACCGAGGTGACGACGCGTCCGGACGGCGGGACGCCGGCCGCCGGCTCGCTGGTGGTGTACGTCGGCGGCCCCTCCGAGGGGGCCGAGGGCGAGGTCGACCGGGTGCTGCGGCAGCTGACCGCCGCGGCCGGGGGCAAGGAGGGCACCGCGCCCTCGACCGCGAACATGCCGGCCGGCGGGTACGTGCTGGCGGCCGGTCAGCTGCCCGCCCAGGGCGGCGGGACGTACGGCGCCGTGGTGCTGGCGGGCACGGACACCGCCGGGACCTTCTACGCCGCGCAGAGCCTGCGCCAGCTGCTCGCCGCCGTACCGGCCGGGCAGGGGCAGGCCGCGGGCGCGACCGGCCTCGGCCTGCCCGGGATCACCCTGCGGGACTGGCCGAGCGGCGCGCCGGTGCGCGGCACCGCCGAGGGGTTCTACGGCACCCCGTGGACCGCGCAGCAGCGGCTGGACCAGGTCGACTTCCTCGGCCGCTCCAAGCAGAACTTCTACCTCTACTCCCCCGGCGACGACCCGTACCGGCTCTCCCGCTGGCGCACCCCCTACCCGGCCGCGCAGGCCGAGGAGCTGCGCGAGCTGGGCGACCGGGCGCGGCGCAACCACGTCACCCTCGGCTACGCGATCGACCCGGGGCAGTCCCTCTGCTTCAGCTCCGGCAGGGACGTGGACGCGCTGGTGGCCAAGCTGGACGGGCTGCGCAAGCTCGGCTTCACCGCCTTCCAGCTGCAGTTCCTGGACGTCAGCTACGACGAGTGGCACTGCGGCGACGACCGCGACGAGTACGGCACCGGGCCGGCCGCCGCCGCCAAGGCGCAGGCCGAGCTGGTGAAGAAGGTGCAGGACCGGCTGATCGCCAGGAACCCGGGCCTGGCGCCGCTGTCGGTAGTGCCCACCGAGTACCACCAGCAGGGCTCCACCCCGTACCGCAAGGCCCTGGCCGCGGCACTGCCGCAGGGCGTGCAGGTGGCCTGGAGCGGGGTCGGGGTGATCCCGGAGAAGATCACCGGCGCCCAGGCCGCCGACACCGCCGACCTGTACGGGCACCCGCTGCTCACCATGGACAACTACCCGGTCAACGACGCCACGCCGGACCGGCTCTTCCTCGGCGCCTACACCGGGCGCGACCCGGGGGTGGCCACCCGCTCGGCGGTGCTGCTGACCGGCGCGATGCAGCAGCCGGTCGCCTCCCGGATAGCGATCGCCACGGCCGGCGACTTCGCCTGGAACCCGACCGGGTACAAGCCCGACGACTCCTGGCAGGCCGCCGTCCGCACCCTGGCCGGGCCGACCGGCGCCGCCGCCACGCCCGCCGGCACGGTGCTGCCCGCGGTCACCGCGCTGGCCGGCAACAGCACCTCCTCGCCGCTGTCCAAGCAGGAGTCCGGCTACCTGACGCCGCTGCTCGACCGCTTCTGGGCCGCCGCCGAACCCACCTCCGGCACCGCCCCTGACCTGGCCAGGCTGATAGAGGCGGCCGGTCCGCTGCGGGAGTCCTTCGCCGCGATGGCCTCCGCCCAGCAGACCCTGGCGGGCACCCCGGCCACCGCCCAGCTGGCCGGCGAGGCCGCGCCCTGGCTCGGCCCGCTGCGCGACTACGGCCTCGCCGGCCAGGCCGCCCTGACCATGCTGCTGGCCCAGCACGGCGGCGACGGCACGGCCGCCTGGAAGGCCCGGGTCGAACTCAACCGGCTGCGCGAACAGCTCGCCCAGGCCCCCGCCACCATCGGCGCCGGGGTGCTCGGCCCGTTCCTGGAGCGCGCCGTGCGCGCCGCCGACAACTGGGCGGGCGTGGCGACCGGCGGGGCCGCCCCGACCACCACCATGGGCACCGCGCACGACCACCTGCCCGCGATGATGACGGACGGCTCGGCGGACACCTTCTACTGGAGCTCCGCGCCCCCGCAGCCCGGCGACGCGGTCGGCCTGGACCTCGGCGCCAGCCGCCCGGTCGCCAACGTCACCGTGCTGATGGGCGGCTGGGGCGACGGCCCGGACGCCCGCAGCGCCGTGGACGACTACATCCGCGACGGCGTGCTGGAGTACTCCACCGGCGAGGGCGGCTGGAAGCAGCTCGCCGTGGTCAGGAACCAGAAGACGGTCAGCGCCCAGCTCCCGCCGGGCACCCTGGTCCGGGCGGTACGGCTGCGGGCCACCGCCGCGCAGAAGACCGCCGTCGCGGTGCGCGAGTTCACCGTCACCGCCCCCGACGAGTCCCCGGCCAGCGTCACCGGCGGTCCCACCCCGCTGCCCGGCTCCTCCGCCGCCGCCGTACTGGACGGCAACCCGGACACCGCGTACCGGGCCGCCAGGCCGCCGACCGCGCAGGACGACCCGCTCACCGTCGAACTCGGCGCCGCCCGTCCGCTGGACCGGCTCACCGTACTGACCGACCCGTCCGTGCGCGCCACCGCCACCGTCGCGGTGCGCCGGGCCGACGGCACCTGGGCGGACATCGGCACCGTGCAGCCCGGCTACAACGAGCTGCCGGCCGGCGGGCAGGTGGCCGGCGCGTTCCGGATGACCTGGAAGCCCGGCGGCGACCCGCCGGTGGTCAACCAGGTGATCCCCTGGTACGCGGACGCCCCGGCGGCCCGGCTCAGCCTGTCCGACCCGGCCCTGGACGTGGTCACCGGCGCGGCCTCGCCCGCCCAGACCCGGGCCACCGTGGAGGCCGGCCGCCCCGAGGGGACCACCGGCGAACTGCGCGCCGAGGTGCCGGCCGCCGCCAAGGGCCTGACCGTGGCCCCGGCCGGCCCGGTGACCGTGCCGCGCGGCGGCCGGGTCGGCGTGCCGCTGCTGGTCGCCGCCGCGCCGGGCACCCCGTCCGGCACGTACCAGGTGCCGGTGCAGTTCGTGGCCGGGACGACCACCGTCAAGCAGGTGCTCCAGGTGCACGTGGTGCCGCCGACCAGCGGCCCCGACCTGGCGCTCGGCGCCAAGGCCTCCTCCTCCGGCGACGAGACGACGGGCTTCCCGGCCGCCGCGGTCACCGACGGCGACCCGAAGACCCGCTGGTCCTCACAGGCCAAGGACGACGCCTGGGTGCGGGTGGAGCTGCCGCAGGCGACCCGGCTGGGCGCGGCGGTGCTGCACTGGCAGGCCGCGTACGCCACCTCGTACCGGATCCAGGTCTCGGCGGACGGGAACACCTGGACCGACGCGGCGACGGTGGACAACGGCAAGGGCGGCGACGAGACGGTGCGCTTCGACGCGCCCGGGACCCGGTTCCTGCGGATGCAGGGCGTGGCGCGGGCGACCAAGTACGGCTACTCGCTGTGGGGCATCGAGCTGTACGCGGTGACCCCGCCGGTCCAGCCGCAGCCGCCGGCCGGCCAGCCCGCGCAGCCGGGCGGGGCACCGGTCGCTCCCGTGACGTCGCCGACCACGGCGCCACCACAGAAGCCGTAACCGCAGAAGCCGGCCTGCGAGCCCGGGTGGTCCACCCGGCGAGCCGAAGGGGCGCGCCGGTGCCGAAAGGGAGAGCGCGAGGGAGCGAGTTGGGGGTCCCCCCGGCCGGAGGCTGGGGGAGAGCGAGGGAGCGCCGACCGTCGGCACCGGACGAGAAGCGCCCCGGAGGCGAGCCGGGTCCCGATAAAACAGCGGCGCGCCGGTGCCGAAAGGGAGAGCGCGAGGAGGCCCCGAGGAACGAGGGGCATCGGAGCGCCGACCGTCGGCACCGGACGAGAAGTGCCCCGGAGGCGAGCCGGGTCCCGATAGAACAGCGGCGGGCCGCCGTGCTCCCCGATGCGGGGGGCGCGGCGGCCCATGAGGCGCGTACCGGCGGTGTGTCGGGCGGGCCCTTGTGTCGCTGTGGTCAGGCGGAGAGCGGTTCGGGCTGCTCGCCGCGGCGGACGGGTGCGGGGTGGGCGCCGTGCGCCCGACCGATCGGGACCGAGTGGTTGGGCTCGGTATGGTCGTGGTGCTCGTACTCGCTCCACTGGGGGGCGTGCAGGTGGTCCCCGCCGCCGTACGGCTCCAGGTAGGGGCGCCAGCGCGGGTCCTTGATGCCGGTGCCGATGATCCGCCAGGCGAGTCCGCTGGGCGGGGCGGGTGGGCGCTTCATCCGCCACCCGAGTTCGGTGAGGTGGCGGTCGGCCTTGGTGTGGTTGCAGCGGCGGCAGGCTGCCACCACGTTGTCCCACCGGTGCTGGCCGCCCCGGCTGCGCGGGATGACGTGGTCGACGCTGGTGGCGGCGGCCCCGCAGTAGACGCAGCGGCCGTGGTCACGGGCGAACAGCGCCCGGCGGGTGAGCGGGACGGGCCCGCAGAACGGGACCCGGACGAAGCGGGTCAGGCGGACGACGGACGGCGCCGGAAGGGCGCTGGTGGCGCTGTGCAGAGTGACTCCCGAGTCCTCCAGGCTGACCGCCTTGTGGTTGAGGACCAGGATGAGTGCGCGGCGCATCGATACGACGCCGAGTGGCTCGTAGGACGCGTTGAGGACCAGGACATGCGGCACGGATGCCTCCTTGGACGCCTGCGACGCGTGGCTCGCGCCGGGACGAGCGGTTGGATCGCGCAACGAGTACGCGATCTCCCCCAGTGTCGCCTTACGCCTTTGTACGGCGCCACCACTCCTGTGTAACGGAGCTGACGTGAACTTCGGGTGTGCTCTCTGTCATACGCGGTATGCCCGGGGAAGGTCGGGTTGCACCCGGGTGGCGGCGGGGTCGGACCCGGATGGCGCCGGGTGGCCCTCCCGGGGGACGGCTGGGCCGGTCGGAGCAGTGTCCGGGCCGGGGCGGGCGGGCGGCCGGGCCGGTGTCCGGGGGGAGCGCACCGGTGCGTTGACGGGGCGTCCGGGGCGTTGCGCACGCCCTTCGGCGGCTTCCGTCCGGGCCGCGGGCTCCGTCCGGCGTGTCCGGGCGGGTGTTCGGTGCCGGATAGGCTAAGGCGCACGGTCCGCGGGCCGCTTGCCGGCGGTGCGGGCCAGACACGCCCCCTGCAAGGAAGGTCCGCACGTGTTCCGCTCCGGCGCAACCGGTCTGTCCGACGCGTCCCCGACGCTCTCCACCCCGACGCCGGCTCCCAGCCCCACCGCGCAGCTGCCGAACCTCGACCTGCGGATCCCGACCAGCGCGCAAGAGGTCTCGGACACCACCAAGCAGGCCGCCAGCTGGTTCGACACCCACTGGCAGGGCTGGCTGGCCTCCGGTCTGCGGATCGTCTTCATCATCCTGCTGGCGCTGGTGCTGCGGACCGTGGTGCGCAAGCTGATCACCCAGCTGATAGGGCGGATGGCGCGCACCCACGAGCACCAGGAGGAGAGCCGGCTGGGCGGGCTGCTGGCCAACACCGGGGTGGTCAACCCGGAGCGGCGCCAGCAGCGCTCGGAGGCGATCGGCTCGGTGCTGCGCAGCGTGGCCTCGTTCAGCATCCTGGGCACGGCGGCGCTGATGGTGCTCTCCGCACTGGGGGTGAACCTGGCGCCGCTGCTGGCGAGCGCCGGTGTGGCCGGTGTGGCGATCGGTTTCGGCGCCCGCAACCTGGTGACGGACTTCCTCTCCGGGGTCTTCATGATCATGGAGGACCAGTACGGCGTCGGCGACGAGATCGACACCGGGGTGGCGACCGGCACGGTGCTGGAGGTCGGCCTGCGGGTGACCAAGCTGCGCGGGACGAACGGCGAGATCTGGTACATCCGCAACGGCGAGGTGAAGCGGATCGCCAACATGAGCCAGGGCTGGGCGACCGCCTCGGTCGACGTCCAGATCGGCTACAAGGAGGACCTGCTGCGGGCCGAGGAGCTGATCCTGCGGACGGCCGAGGAGCTGGCCAAGGAGGCCCCGTACGACGAGCTGGTCTGGGCACCGGTGTCGATCCTGGGCGTGGAGTCGGTCGCGGCGGACTCGGTGATGGTGCGGGTCGAGGCGCGGACCGCGCCCGGCAAGGCCCCGGCGGTCGCGCGGGCGCTGCGCCAGCGGCTGAAGGCGGCCTTCGACCAGGCCGGGATCAAGGTCAAGGAGGAGGCCCCGACCGCGGCGGGGGTGGGGGCGGCCACCGGTGTGGTGATCGCGCCGGCGCCGGCCGCCGGGCCCGAGCAGGCGGCGCCGTCGGCGCTCGCGGACCCCAACTCGCCCCGGTTCCGGGCGACCGAGCCGATACCGCTGCCGAAGCAGGACGACGCGGCGAGGCCGTAGCGCCCGGGCCTCACGGACGCGGGCCCGTCGAGACGCGGGCCCCGCCCCCACCCCGGTGGTTTCCCGGGGCAGCCACAGAACGGGGGCGGGCCCGCCGCCGGCGGTTGAGGGGAGTGGGAGTACGAGTTGGTCGGTAGGGAGCGGGACAGGGGTTTCGGATCGGCTGGATTCACCATCCCTACCGAGGGACCGTCGGGAGGGCCGTGCGCGTGCGCAGAGCCTGATCGCGCGCGCGGAAGCCGAAGCCGATGAGGGTCACGCTCTCTCCGGCACTGAGCGGCGTCCGGCCGTGCGGCGTGAGCGCGCCGTCGAATACGACACAGTCACCCTCAGCGAGATCGCATTCGAGATAGCCGTCGGCGTTGATGAAGACAGTGGTACTGGCCCTGGACGCACCGGTGAGGCGAGTGTGCTTGAGGCAGAGGATCAGGTTGGCCTCACCGAAGCCGGACTCGTCAACATGGAAGTCGAGAAACTGCCCCTCCTCGTAGCCGATGTAAACGCCGGTGTGCGGCTGCTCGACTTCCAGGCCGGTGGACCGTGCTACGACTGCGGCGAGATCGATCTGTGCGGCAAACCTGTTCGCGGCGTTGCCTGCGGCGGCGTTCCACTTGCCGTTGTGGAGGTATCCGTCAGTGGCTACGGCCTTCTCGGCCTCCACCGCCATAGCGGCGATCAGCTCGGCGGGAAATGACTGGTCACGCAGGTGGCGCGGTTGCACGCGCTGGTGTGCGGTGAGCCCGCGCACAGCGTCCCGGAGGTAGGGGAAGTCCCCTCCCCACCGGGCCGTGGTCCGGGCCGTGGTGCGGGACTGGAGCCATGCGGTCCACTGGCGGCTCCACTGACCCGGTGCGGCGCGGCCTGCCGTCGTTGCGTCGACCTGGCCGATCAGCAGCTCCACCCTGTCGAGTACGGCCTGTGTGGACTCGACCAGTTCGGTGTCCCCCTTGGCGATCCGCAGCCACAGCGCTTCTTGCAGATGGGCCCGGGCATCCTCGAGGTCGCCGCGCTCCATCAGGTGCTTGCCGGCGTGCTGTAGCGCGAAGTCAAGGAGTTCCGGGTGCCGGCTTCGCGCGGTGTTCAATGCACTGCGGTAGAGCGCGTCCGCAGTCTGCACGTCACCGGCATAGCGGTGCGCGTCACCGAGGTTGAGCCCGGTGGCGACAACGGCCCGGGCGTTGCCGATCGCTGCGGCGAGGTCGAGCGACTGCCGGAGGATCGTACAGGCCTCGTCGTGGTTGCCCAGGCACATCTGGGCGATACCGATCCATCTGGTCAGGACCCGAGTACGCGCGGGGTCGGCCTCCTCCGGCAAGGCCCGCAGTTCCTCCTGGAGTCGGCCGACCGCGATGGTCAGCTCGTTCCGGTCGGTGGGGACCATCCGCAGGTTGTCGTCGTGAGTGATGAGGTGATCAAGCACTTGACCCTCCGTCGTTCGGTTCTGCTCAGCGTGGCACTACAGCTGGTCGGTCTGGTGGCGCAGGTCGGCCAGCAGCTCCACCCCGTGGGGAGAGAAGTGCTCACGCAGGAGTTCGAGTTCGCGCATGAGGTAGCGGACGGCCGGCAGCCCCTCGTCGTAGGCGCTCCGGAAGCTCAGACGCTCGTTGGGCGTGAGGTCGCCCCGTCGCAGTTCGATCTGGCGAAAGCGCAGCAGCCGGTTGTACACGCAGGTCGCGTGGAAGGCCCTGTCGATCTCCCAGTAATGGTTGCGGTCCTCTCCCTGCCCGGCTCGCCACTTGATCTCGATCTTGGGAGAGGTCTTCGAGGAGTACCCGTCGGCGAAGACCCGGTGCTGGAGGACGTGGAAACTGATCGACTGATGGGTGCCCTCGTGCAGCAGGTTCTCCGCCAGGAAGAGGTGGGAGGGCGGCTCGCTGACGGTGTTCGGCGGGATGTGCCGGGACGCCTTGTCGGAGAACGTGATGACGTACGGGAGCGCCGGGTCGCTGGAGCTGGTCAGCGAGGAGACGCGGGCGCCGGGCTTGAGGCCCACCCACAGCAGCCCACGGACGAATTCACGCACTGGCTGCGGCGCTCGCTCCGACACCAGGAGACGAACTACGCGCGGAACGAGGCACTGGTGCGGTTCAGCCTCGCCGGAGCGCTCGCGCAAGCAGGTGAGGCCGAGGAATCGGCCCATGAACTCACCTCGGGAGCCGTCCTGCTGACCGAGGTGTCGTCCGGCCGGGCGCGCACATCGATGGAGGAGGCACACTCCCACCTGAAGCTGTTGAATCCCTCCCTGGCCGCTGCCAGCACCGCCCACCTGATCGCCTAAAGGGAGAATCGTGCAGATGCCAGTCTTCGAGACCTTCACAGATCCTGACGCCGCTGCCCTGGTGCTGGACGAGATGGCACCGCTGTACGAGCGGGTGTTCGCGGAGCCGCCCTACTTCGAGGGGCCCCGCGACCTGGCCGGGTTCCTGGAGGACTACGAGTCGTTCCGAACCATGCCCGGTTTCCGACTGGTGCTCGCTCGCTCAGGCGCTGCGTTGGTCGGGTTCGCTTTCGGTGTCCTGCTCCAGTCGGGCAACCGCTGGTGGAATGACCTCGGCCTGGACGAGGGCTTCACCCGCGAGGACGGACACCGGACGTTCGTGATCCGAGAAGTCGCCGTGGCTCCGGAGCAGCGCCGGCGGGGGTTGGGCCGGGAACTGCACGCGGCCGTACTCGATGGGGCCCAGGTGGAGCGTGTGACGCTTGCGGTCCGGCCCGAAGCGCAGGCTGCGCTGAGGATGTACGAAACCCTCGGGTATCGGGCCCTGGGCGACAAGCCCCCGGCCTGGCAAGGGGCCCCGGTGTACCGCTACATGGTCCGATAGCCTGCTGGTCGGCTCCGGACGGATGCGCCCGCCGGCGAATCACCCTGCCAGATGGTCGAACTCTCCCGCCCTGACACCGCGCAGGAAGGCGCGGAGCCTGCCGGGCGTTGTAGTGATGATGACGTCGGGGTCATCGCTCTCACGGAGCTTGATGCTGCGGTCGGGGCCTTCGGCAAGGTTGATGCAGTTGACCGACTCTGAACTGTAACTGGACTTCTGCCAGTCCGACCGTTCCCGACCCCTTCGACCAGGAGCTGTGCGGGCTCGTGCTCGACACCGCCCCCGACTGTTCGCCGTCGTCCAGGTGTGCGGCGAGGGCTCTGCGGACGCAGACGGATGGGTCGTGGCTTGGGGGCTCGTCAACAATGACGGGCCAACACACGTGATCGGAATCGGCGGGCGGGCGTGGATGACCCTCGCGTCTCCCGAACGAACCTTGCGCCACTTCGCCGGACCACCGGGGATCACCTCGCGGCTGGTCTGGCTCGCACAGCCGGGCGCCGCCCAGCTGGACCGAGCCGAAGCTGCCTGACCTCCAACGTGCCGGCATGTCTTGTCGACGGAGGAGCAGGTGCGAGGGGTCGCAAGGGGTGCGGCGGGCTCGGATCCTGGATGCAAGCCCGCCCAATGTGCGTTGATCACTCGCTTTCCCCTGGTTTCGGACGGCCCGGCCGCTGCCGGCCGAGCCGCCCATCACTACGGGCGTCGTCCGCCGGCACACCAGGGGACGACACCAGGAATAGCAAAATCGCAATTCCGCCTCGGCATGCCGAGGCGGCATCATCAGGAAGAAAACAGGGGAAGAAAAATAGCGCCTCCTCTTCCAGCCACGAGACTGGAACAAAAGGCAGAGAATGATCTGTTGCGGGCCGGATAGGTCCGCATGGATCGCCCCATGGCCTTCTCATATCTTGTGCAGGACGTCGGCCTGGCCGACGTCCTGCGCAGGGGCGTGGAAATGGCGTCGGGGGGGGGGGGGGGGGGGGGGGGGGGGGGGGGGGGGGGGGGGGGGGGGGGGGGGGGGGCAAGGGGGGGCCCAGCCA
>NZ_JBHTRF010000108.1:0-23834 GCF_042796115.1 Kitasatospora sp. NPDC056446
CGTGGCGCCCGCCACGTCCGCCGCCCGCGTTCCGCGCTTCGGTTCCGCGCCGCCGAACGGTTCCGCGCCGCCGAACGGCTACCCGGCCAGCCGGCCGGCCAACTCGACCGCCTCGGCCAGCGAGTCCACCACCGGGACGCCGATCGGCTCCAGCTTCTCCCGGGTGTGCGAACCGCCGGTGTACAGCACCGCGTGCGCCCCGACGCTCAGCGCCGCCAGGGCGTCGTCGGCAGCGTCGCCGATCAGCACCGTACGGGCCGGGTCCACCCGCTCGCCGAGCGCGGCCAGGTGCCGGACCAGGTGCTCCGCCTTCTGCCCGCCGGCCGGGCCGCTGCGGCCGTCCACCCGCAGGAAGTGGCCGGTCAGGCCGAAGGTGTCGACCAGCGGCACCAGCTGCTCGTGCACGTACAGCGACAGCAGCGACTGGCTGTGCCCGGCCGCCTGCCAGCCGGCCACCAGGTCGCGCGCACCGGCCGTCAGCCCGCAGGCCGGGCTCAGCTCGCGGTAGCGGTCGTGGAAGGCGTCGTCCAGCTTCAGCCACTCCTCCGCGGAGGGCTCCCGGCCGAGCAGCCGCTGGTAGAACCGCGGAATCGGGATCTCGTACTGCTCCCGGTACTCCTGGAGGCTCATCGGCCCGACGCCGATGGTCTCGAAAGCGGCGTTGCTGGCCCCGAGCACCGCCTCCATGTCATGGAAGAGCGTGCCGTTCCAGTCCCAAACGATGTGAGTGCGCACGGGGGACAACGGTAACGCCGGGGGCCGACACGCCGGTAGGGCGGAGGTCACCCGCGCTCAGCCGCACTCAGCCGCACTCAGCCGCACTCAGCCGCACTCACCCGCGCTCACCCGCGAGGGACCGGCGCGTCCGCTCAGGCGAGCAGCGAGGGGATCTCCTGGGTGGCGAACCAGAGCAGGTCGTGGTCCTCGGCGCCGTCCACGGTGAACTGGGCGTCCTGGTCGCCCGCGTCGGCCGCGGCCACCGCCGCCACCGCCGCCGCGACGTCCGTGACCACCTCGGCGTCGGCCACGTCCGCGTGCACCGCGGCCGCCTTGGCCAGCCGCACCGGGCCGGCCAGCACCACCCGGCCGAGCGAGGCCTGGTCCTGGTACTCGTCGCCGGGGAAGGGCCGCACGGCGCCGTCGGCCACGTCCAGCGCCACCACGACCCGGCGGCGCGGGGCGTCCGGGTCGGCGGCCAGCAGCCGCAGGGAGGACTGCGCGGCCCGGTTCAGCGCCGCGTACTCCAGCTCCTCCAGGTCGTCGCTGACGTACCACTCGCGCAGCGCGGGCGTGACGGCGTACGCCGCGGACTGCTCCAGGGCGCCGCCCTCGTGCGCCGCTGCCAGGCCGGTCAGGGTGGTGGGCAGGTACACGCGCATCGGTGGCACTCTCCGGTTCGGTCCAGCGGGCTTCGTCCAGCGGAACGGATTCTCCAGCGCCCCAAGAATAAGCGCCGCCGGACTCCCGTGATCACCTCCGGCCGGGGGCCGACCGATCACCGCACGGCACCCAGCGCCTCCCGGCTGGTGCGCAGGGCGCTCTCCAGGACGGCGCCCCGGCGGGCCGGGTCCATCATGTTCGGGCCCATCACCGCGAGGTCCGCCAGGCTCGGCGCGAGCAGCCGCACCCGGACGCCCTCGGCCCGCAGCAGTGCGGCCTCGCGCAGCAGCTGCCGGGTGACGGCCCGGCGGTAGCGGCTGACCAGCTGCGCCAGCACCCCGCGCGGGCGGTCCCGGGCCCGCCACTCGCGCAACGCGGCCAGGGTGTCGCGCCCGTGGCCGAGCGGACCGGACCGCCCGGACCGCCCGGGCCCGGGGTCCAGCCGCAGCGCCATCGGGGCCAGCACGTACACCTCGTCCAGGCCGCGGCCGAGCATCAGGTCGGCGTTGGTGGCGGACCAGCAGCCGCCGTCCACGTACGCCGAGCCGTCCAGGCGCACCGGCGCGAACCAGCCGGGGATCGCGCAGGAGGCCATCACGGCGTCGGCGACCGCGACCGCCGGGGCGTCCGGGTCACCGAACACCACCCGGTGGCCGCTGCGGTAGTCCACGGCGGCCACCCGCAGCGGCGAGCCCGCCATGGAGTCGGCCGTGGAGCCGGCCGGGGATTCGGCCGGGGGTTGGGCCGGGGGTTCGGCCGGGGGCACCTCCGGTCCCTCGTCCGGTCCCTCGTCCGGGCCCGGCCAGCCGCCCGGGCCGAGGAGGCCGCGCACCAGCTCGCCGACCGGCGCCAGCGAGCCGCGGCCGTGCGGTGCCATCGCCGAGACCATGGTCAGCAGCGGGTACTGGCGCGGGTGCCGGACGGCGTCGCGCAGCAGGCCCGGCGAGCCGATGCCGGCCCGGGGGCGGGGTGGCAGCGCGCCGCCGACGGCGGTGTCGTAGTCGAAGGCCAGCCCGGCCAGCGGGCCGTCGGCGACCGGCAGGCCGCGCTGGTGGTCGCACAGCTGCCCGGCGCTGACCCCGCCGGCCAGCATCGCGGCGAGGATCGCGCCCGCCGAGGTGCCGAGCAGGACGTCGGCCTCGCCCGGCGGGCGGCCGGTGGCCTCCTCGACGGCGCACAGCGCGCCCACCGTCCAGGCCGCGCCGAGCATCCCGCCGCCGCCCAGCACCAGGCCGCGCAGGGGTGTGCCCCCGGCGGGCGGGGCGGTGCCCGCGGCCGCCGGGGCCTGCCCCGCTGCCACCCGTGTCGTCATACCGGCCGCCCGTCGTCGTGGGGGCGGCTGCCCGCTACCCCGCGGTTCCCGGTCAGGCTCCGATGGTGCGCGCCCGGCCCGTGCGACGCAACGCGGTGGCCGGGCCCGGCCACCCGGTCCGCCCAGCCGGAGCGTCCCCTTTCGGGCCGTACGGGCCGCGTCCGCACGTCAACCGGGCGCCTCACAGGCACTGCGCCGGGCCGTCGCCGCATTGGCCGCCTCACCCGGATAGGTGAACTCGGAGCCGGGCTCCGGCCGCCCCGGAAAGGCGTTGCCGGGCCGCCCGGGAGGCCTCCAGCCTGGACCCGTCCGTACCCGCACCACCCCGTCGAGGAGCCCCCCGTGACCGGCCACCCCCACGCCCGCCCGCACCTGCGCCCGTACCGCCGTCCGCGCACCGCCGACGGCGCCTGCGACCCGGTCGCGCGCCGGCCCCGGCACCCGCGCGCCGCCTGCGCCGCCGTCCCCGGCCACCCTGCCCCCGGCTTCCCCGGTCCCGGCCCCGGCCCCGGCCCCGAGCCGACCCCCGGCCACGACCCCCGGGCACTGGCCGCCCGGTTCGCCCACCGGCTGGTCGAGGTGCTCACCGGCGCCCGGCCCTCCGGCCAGCTGATGCGGCACACCAGCATGGACGGCTACGGGCAGCTCGCCTCGCTGGTCCGGGCGGGCGCGCTGCGCCGCGGCGGAGCCGCCGACCGGCCCCGGCTGGGCCCGGTGCACGACCGCTCGCCCTCGCCCGACGCGGTCGAGGCCTGCGTCCGGGTCGACCTGGGCCGGCGGCACCACATGGTGGCCTTCCGGCTGGAGCAGCGCGGCCCGGCCGGGCAGTGGCAGTGCACGGCCGTGGAGGCCCGGTGAGCCCGCGCCACCGGGGGACGGCACAGGGCGCCGCCCCCGTCCGGGAGCGGCGCCCTGTGCGGCGTGCCACGGCCTGCTCAGCCCTTGCGGCGACGGCCCTTGGCCGACTTCGCGGCCTTGCGGCGCTCGGCGCGGGTCAGCCCGTCGCCCTCGTCCTCCGGCGCCAGGTCGTCGAAGTCGCCCTCGATGACACCGCCGCCGACCTCGTCCGAGGGGGCCGTGTAGTGCAGCCGCTGCGGCTTCGGGGCCTCCAGGCCCTTGGCCTTGATCTCCGGGCGGGCGGCGTCCTTCTCCAGCTTGTCGAGCACCACCTGGGCGTCCTCGACCGGGACCTCCTCGACCTGCTGCTCGACCTGGACCTCCAGGTTGAACAGGTAGCCGACGGACTCCTCCTTGATGCCCTCCATCATCGCGGTGAACATGTCGAAGCCCTCGCGCTGGTACTCGACCAGCGGGTCGCGCTGCGCCATGGCCCGCAGGCCGATGCCCTCCTGGAGGTAGTCCATCTCGTAGAGGTGCTCGCGCCAGCGGCGGTCCATCACCGACAGCACGACCCGGCGCTCCAGCTCGCGCATGATCTCCTCGCCGAGCTGGTCCTCGCGGGCGCCGTACTGCCCCTGGATGTCCTCCTGGATGGCCTTGATCAGGAACTCGGGGGTCAGCGCGGCCTGCCCCCCGGCCTCCTCCTCCAGCTCGTCCAGGTCCAAGCCCATCGGGTAGAGCTGCTTGAGCGCGGACCAGAGCTTCTCCAGGTCCCAGTCGTCCTCGAAGCCCTCGCCGGTGGCCGCCTTGACGTAGGCCTCGACGGTGTCGTCCATGAAGTGGCCGACCTGCTCCTGGAGGTCCTCGCCCTCCAGCACGCGGCGGCGCTCGCCGTAGATGACCTCGCGCTGGCGGTTGAGCACCTCGTCGTACTTGAGGACGTTCTTGCGGATCTCGAAGTTCTGCTGCTCGACCTGGGTCTGCGCGGAGGCGATCGCGCGGGTGACCATCTTGGACTCGATCGGCACGTCCTCGGGCACGTTGGCCATCGAGAGCACGCGCTCGACCATGCCGGCCTTGAACAGGCGCATCAGGTCGTCGCCCAGCGACAGGTAGAAGCGGGACTCGCCCGGGTCGCCCTGACGGCCGGAGCGGCCGCGCAGCTGGTTGTCGATCCGGCGGGACTCGTGCCGCTCGGTGCCGAGGACGTAGAGGCCGCCGGCCTCCTTGACCTCGTCCTGCTCGGCCTTGACCGAGGCCTTGGCCTTCTCCAGCGCGGCCGGGAAGGCGGCCTCGTACTCGTCCGGGGTCTCGGTCGGGGTGAGCCCGCGCTGCGCCAGCTCGGCCGCCGCGAGGTGGTCGGAGTTGCCGCCGAGCATGATGTCGGTACCGCGGCCGGCCATGTTGGTGGCGACGGTGACGGCGCCCTTGCGGCCGGCCTGCGCGACGATCTGAGCCTCGCGCTCGTGGTGCTTGGCGTTCAGCACCTCGTGCGGGATGCCGCGCTTGCGCAGCTCCTGCGACAGGTACTCGGACTTCTCGACCGACACGGTGCCGACCAGCACCGGCTGGCCCTTCTCGTGCTTCTCGGCGATGTCCTCGACCACGGCGGCGAACTTGGCCGGCTCCGACTTGTAGATCAGGTCGGGCTGGTCGATGCGCAGCGGGTTCTTGTTGGTCGGGATCGGCACCACGCCGAGCTTGTAGATCTGGTGGAACTCGGCGGCCTCGGTGGTGCCGGTACCGGTCATGCCCGCGAGCTTGTCGTACAGGCGGAAGAAGTTCTGCAGGGTGATGGTGGCCAGGGTCTGGTTCTCGTTCTGGACCTCCACACCCTCCTTGGCCTCGATCGCCTGGTGCATGCCCTCGTTGTAGCGGCGGCCGGCCAGGATACGGCCGGTGTGCTCGTCGACGATCATGACTTCGCCGTTCATGACGACGTAGTCCTTGTCCGCCTTGTACAGCTCCTTCGCCTTGATGGCGTTGTTCAGGAAGCCGACCAGCGGGGTGTTCACCGACTCGTAGAGGTTGTCGATGCCGAGGTAGTCCTCGACCCGGGTGACGCCCTCCTCCAGGATGCCGACGGTGCGCTTCTTCTCGTCGACCTCGTAGTCGCGGTCGATCTTCAGCCGCAGCACCAGCTTGGCGAAGTCGGCGTACCACTTCGTCGCCTGGTCGGCCGGGCCGGAGATGATCAGCGGGGTGCGGGCCTCGTCGATGAGGATCGAGTCGACCTCGTCGACGACCGCGAAGTAGTGGCCGCGCTGGACGAGTTCGTCCTTCGACCAGGCCATGTTGTCGCGCAGGTAGTCGAAGCCGAACTCGTTGTTCGTGCCGTACGTGATGTCCATCCCGTACTGGCGCTTGCGCTCGGCGGGCGTCATGTTGCCCAGGATCACGCCGACTTCGAGGCCGAGGAAGCGGTGCACCCGGCCCATCCACTCCGAGTCGCGCTCGGCGAGGTAGTCGTTGACGGTGATCAGGTGGACGCCCTTGCCGGTCAGCGCGTTCAGGTACGCGGGCAGGGTGCCGACCAGCGTCTTGCCCTCACCGGTGCGCATCTCGGCGACGTACCCGTGGTGCAGCGCCGCGCCGCCCATGATCTGGACGTCGTAGTGCCGCTGGCCGAGCACGCGCTTGGCGGCCTCGCGAACGGTGGCGAAGGCCTCGGGGAGGATGTCGTCCAGGCTCTCGCCGTCCGCGAGCCGCTGCTTGTACTCGTCCGTCAGTGCGCGCAGCTCGGCGTCGGTGAGGTTGACGAAGTCCTCTTCGATGGAGTTGACCTGGGCAGCAATCCGCTGCAGCTTGCGAAGGATCTTGCCCTCGCCTGCGCGCAGGATCTTGTCGAAGACGGACACTTGAGCGGGCTCCTTGCCTGTATTGGCACTGGACGACTGCACGGCGGGTTTACCCCACCGCACGGGCCATCGTATGCGAGGAGTCCAATCCCCCGGGAGGTGCGTCAGCACGGTATTCCCGTGTCACCCGCGCGGGCACATGGCCCGATAGCACCGTCCACCGGGACAAATCGCTCTTCGGGCCGGGAATTCGGCCCCATAATCGGATGCCCGCCCTCCTTCCGCGACGGAATAATCCGGTCATGGAACAGCCCCGCACCGAACCGGTCACCCTGGACACCCCGCGCCTGGTCCTGCGCGCCCCGCAGGAATCGGACATCGACGCCGTCTTCGCGGCCTGCCAGGACCCCGAGATCCAACGCTGGACGGTGGTTCCCTCCCCGTACCGGCGCGCGGACGCCGAGTACTTCGTGCGCGATCTCGCCATCGAGGGCTGGCGCACCGGCGCGAACCGGATCTGGTGCGTGTTCGAGCGCGAGTCCGGCGCCCTGGTCGGCTCGCAGGGGCTCGTCCTGCGCGACCACGACCCGCGCTGCGCCGAGGTCGGCTGGTGGGCCGTGAAGGAGTTCCGCGGCCGCGGCTACACCGTCGAGGCCGCCCGCGCGGTCTCCCACTACGGACTGCGCGAGCTGGGCCTGCGCCGCCTGGAGTGGCAGGCCTACGTCGGCAACGAGGGCTCCCGCGCGGTCGCCGAGCGGGTCGGTTACCGCTTCGAGGGCACGCTGCGCTCGTACGCCGAGCAGCGCGGCGTCTTCCACGACGCCTGGGTCTCCTCGCTGCTGGCCACCGACCTGGACTGACCGCGACGCGACCGGGGCCGGGGCCGCACGGGGCCGGCGCCGGCCTTGATCAGCGCCGACCTTGATCGGCGCCGGACTTGGTCGGCACCGGCCTTGATCAGCGCCGACCGGGCCGGCCCCGGGACGGGAAGCCCGGCCCGGGGCCGCTGTCGGTGCCCCGGGCTACGCTCCCCGGCATGACCGCCGCAGCCGCCCACAGCGCCCCCGTCACCGTCCTGAGCGCCGACGACGCCCGCCGGATCGCCCTGCGCGCCCAGGGGCTGCTCGGCGCACCGGACCGCCGGGCCGGGGTCCCCGGGGTGCTGCGGCACCTGGGCGCCGTCCAGCTGGACACCATCTCGGTGCTGGCCCGCTCGCACGAGCTGGTGCCGTACGCCCGTCTCGGCGCGGTCGGCCGCCCGGCCGTGGAGGCGGCGTACTGGGCCGGGGGCACGACCTTCGAGTACTGGTCGCACGCGGCCTGTGTCCTGCCGGTCGAGGAGTGGCCGCTGTTCGCCTTCCGGCGCCGCCGCTACCGCGACCGCGGCGGCCTCTGGGGCCAGCGGGTCTCGCCCGAGACGTACCGGCTGGTGCTCGACAAGCTGCGCGCCGAGGGCCCGTTGACCTCCACCGAGCTGGGCGGCGCCAAGAAGACCGCCGACTGGTGGGACTGGTCCGATACCAAGATCGCGGTCGAGCGGGCGCTGGCCTTCGGCGACGTGGTCTGCACCGAGCGCCGCAGTTGGAAGCGGGTCTACGCACTGGCCGAACAGGCCGTCCCGGCCGCCCTGTTCGGGCAGGACCGGTCGGACGAGGAGTGCGTGCGCACCCTGGTCGCCCAAGCCGGCGCGGCGCTCGGCGTGGCCACCCGGGCCGACCTGCTGGACTACCACCGGCTGCGCGCCGAGGAGTTGGACCCGGTGCTCGCGGACTGCGGGCTCGTCCCGGTCGAGGTGGCCGGCTGGGGTCCGGACGGCGCCCAGGCCCGGGCCTGGGCCGACCCGGCCGCCCTCGCCACTGCCCCGCGCGGCCGCCACCGGACCACGCTGCTCTCGCCGTTCGACTCACTGGTCTGGGACCGCGCGCGCACCGAGCGGATCTTCGGGATGACACACCGGCTGGAGGCCTACACCCCCAAGCACAAGCGGGTGCACGGCTACTTCGCGATGCCGCTGCTGGCCGGCGGCCGTCTGATCGGCCGGGTGGACCCGGCCCGCGAGGGTCGCACCCTGGTCGCCCGGCAGGTCTCGCTGACCGCCGGCGGAGGGCGCGGCACCCGCCCCGTCGAGTCGCTGGCGACGGCCCTGCGCGAGGCCGCCGACTGGGTCGGCTGCGACACCGTGCGGGTCGGGGCGCTGCACGACGAACGGCTGCGCCCCGACCTGGAGAAGCTGCTGACGGACCGGTAGGACCGGCCCGGCTCACCCTATTTCGAGGATCTTCTCCCGCATCGCGTACACCACGGCCTCCATCCTGGAGTGCAGCTGGAGCTTCTCCAGGATGTTGCGCACGTGGTTCTTCACGGTGTTCTCGCTGATGAACAGCTCCTTGGCGATCTCCCGGTTGTTCATCCCGGTCGCCACCAGCTTGAGCACCTCCAACTCCCGGTCGGTGAGCCGGGGTGCGGGCACCAGGTCCCGGTCGTCGGAGCGGCGCTGGATCATCGACTTGAACTCGGTGAGCAGCTTGGAGGCCATCGACGGGCTGATCTGCGACTGCCCGTCGGCGACCGCGCGGATCGCGGTGGCGACCTCGTCGGTGGAGATCTCCTTGAGCAGGTAGCCGGTGGCCCCCGCCTTGATCGCCTCGTAGAGGTCGGCCTCCTCGTCGCTTATCGTCAGCATGATGATCTTGGTGCTGGGCGCCACGTCCTTGATCGCCGTACAGGCCTCGATCCCGCTGCGGCGCGGCATCCGGACGTCCATCAGGATGATGTCGGGCAGCAGGTCGGCGGCCTTCAGCACGGCCTCCGCGCCGTCCCCCGCCTCGCCGACGACCTTGATGTCCGGCTCCTCCGCGAGGACGATCTCCAGACCGCGCCGGAACAGCGCGTGGTCGTCCACCACCAGCACACGGATCGGCTCACCCCGGTGCGGCGCGTACGCGGGCTCCTCCTCCGGCCCCGACGGCAGCCCGGGCCCAGCCGCGGGCCCCAGCCCGAAGTGATCCCCCATCCGCTCCTCCCCCTTCACCGATCGTCGTGCGCCAATCATTCCACGCCCCGCCACCGCCAAGGTCACCCTCCGGCACCGATTCCCCCGCTACGGGTGACCGCTCCCCCCGGCACCCCCGCGCGGGGCGAACCACCGCGCCCCGAAACGCCGGTGACCCCGGAGGCCGCGCGGCCTCCGGGGTCACCCCTCCATCACTGCTCGGACGGTCAGTCCTCGTCGTCGGCCCCGCCGATCGCCCCGCCCGCGCCGCTGCCGGCCCCTGCCGACTGGTCGGTCTGCAGGTGGATGACACCGTAGTTGTAGCCGTGCCGGCGGTAGACGACGCTGGGCAGGCCGCTGTCCTTCTCCACGAACAGGTAGAAGTCGTGGCCGACCAGTTCCATCTCGTAGAGCGCCTGGTCAAGCGCCATGGGGGCGGCCGGGTGCGTCTTCTCCCGGACCACCAGCGGGCCTTCGCCCTCCACTTCCAGGGATCCCATCATGGTCTTGCGGACGGCGCCGTTCGTCTCGCCCGCCGGCGCCGGCTCGGGCAGCGCGGCCAGGGCCGCGGTCGCCTCGGCGACGCTGATCGGAGTACGGCCGTTCGCGCCGCCCTTGTGCACCCGGCGCCGGTCCGCGGACTTGCGCAACTGCGCGTCGAGCTTCGCCGAGGCCAGGTCGAGCGCCGCGTACGGGTCGGCAGCGGCGGCTTCGGCCCGGATCACCGGCCCACGGGTACGGAGAGTGATCTCCACCCGCTCGGACCGGTCGGCCTGCCGCGGGTTGTGCTCCTTGGACACCTCGACGTCGAGGCTGATCACCTTGCCGTCGAACTTCTGGACCTTCTCCAGCTTCTCGGCCACGTGCTCGCGGAACCTCTTGGGCACCTCGGTCTTGCGGCCCTTGACGACGATGTCCACGCAGAACTCCGATCCCTCGTGCTGACGCCGATCCGGGTGCTACCGGATCGGGCTGAGACCCAGCTGGACCAGCCCGTCCACTGCCGGCCCCCCGCCCCCGCCGCCAGCGGCGGGAAACGACTGGCCCTCACCTCACTTCCTCCCCACCAGGGACGGTTGAAACCCCCTGGAGCCTTATCGAACACCTCACACGGGGTTTTCGCCTCCCCGGGCGAGAAGGTGGGTATGACCCGATACTGCGAGTGGGCGGTCAAGCTGGTGCACCCTGTCTACCCTCTCGTGGGTGAAGTAAGGGTAAATACCTGGACAACGCCCCCCATACGGCGCATCCTTTGCTCACTCCCCGTGCCTGTCGCCACCAGGAGCAGCCGTGCCACCGCACCCCTCCCCCACCCGCCCGCCGTCCGCCCAAGGACCGTTCGGCCACGCACTGGCCGGGCTGCTGGACGTCCTGCTCCCCGCGAACTGCGCGGGCTGCGGCAGCGAACGCACCCAGCTCTGCCCGGCCTGCCGGCACGTCCTGGCCACCGCGCGGCCCGGCCCCACCCTGCTGCCCTGGGCACACGCCGCCGCCCCCTACACCGACCCGGTCCGGCAGTTGCTGCTCGCGCACAAGGAGCGCGGCGCGCTGCGGCTGGCCGGCCCGCTCGGCGAGGCCCTCGGCCGGGCGGTGCGCTCCGCCCTGGGGTCACGGGCCGGGGCCGCGCCGCTGCTGCTGGTGCCGATGCCCTCGGCCCGCTCGGCCGTGCGCGCCCGCGGCCACGACCCGACGCTGCGGCTGGCCGGGGCCGCCGCCCGTTCGCTGCGCCGGGCCGGCCTGGACGCCCGGGCCGCGCCACTGCTGCGGCACGCCCGTCCGGTCGCCGACCAGACCGGGCTGAACGCCGCCGAGCGCCGCCGCAACCTGCACGGCGCGCTCACCGTGCTGCCGTGCGTCCGGGCGGGCCTGGCGGGCCGTCATCGCGTCCTGGTGGACGACCTGGTGACCACCGGGGCCAGCCTGGCCGAGGCCGCCCGGGCCCTGGCCGACGCCGGGCTGCCGGCCCGGGCCGGGGCCACGGTCGCGGCCACCGCGGCGCACCCGCCGGCCTGACGGCCCACCAGGCCAGCCAGGCGCAGCAGGCCGACCAGGCCGACCGGGCCCACCAGGCACAGCAGGCCCGCCGGGCCGCCGAGGGACCCACCGCACCCCCGAGCCGGGCGGCGCGTCGGATCCGACCCCGCGTCAGCCCGCGTAACCGCGCCTCAGCCCGCGTAGAAGAAGGACCGCGGCTTGTCGATCAACGGGGCCTCCCGCCACTGGTTGCTGACCAGCCGGTAGGCCTTGAGCTCGCCCGGCTTGCCGTCCCCCTGCTTGACCTCCGCCATCGCGAGCACCGGCGGAGCCTGGATCAGGCTGTCCCCCCGGGACTCCGAAGCCGCGACGGTCATCATGCTCTCGGCGCTCTGCAGCTGGGTGTCCGTGCTCTGCGAGCCGTCGGTGCTGATGAAGTAGAGCTGCTGGGTCCGGTCGGCCTCCTTGCCGAGCACCAGCAGCTGGTCGGTCTCCGCCCAGGACACCGAGGCGACGTCGGTGAGCGTGGGGGCGGCCCGGCGCAGCCCGGTGATCTTCACGGTCGGCGCCTGCGGGGTGCCGCCGTGCACCACCAGGCCGAACATCAGCGAGCGGATGGCCACGCCCGGGGTCTTGACCACCAGGGCGACCCGGACGCCGTCCGAGGAGATCTTCAGCGCCTGTACGGTCTGCCCGGTCAGCCCCTCGACGGGCGCGGTGTACGACTTGTTGCCGCGCACCATCACGACCCGCCCCTGCTGGCCGCGGTCCACCACCCAGAGGTCGCCGCGGCCGTCCCAGCTGGGCGAGGCGAAGCCGTCCTCCTTGTCGCCGGGCTTCGCCGGCGAGCTGAGCACCGGGTCGCCCAGGGCGACCGCGCTGTCGCTCAGCTGCACCGAGTAGACCTGGTGGCCGTCGTCGCTGATCACGGCGGCCTGGGCACCGCCCCGGCTGACCGCGATGGCGCCGAACGGCTTGCTGTTCGACTGCGGCTTGCCGAGGACCCCGTGGACCACGTCGCCGGGACGTCCCTCGTCGGTCGCGACCAGGGCGCCGTCGGCGCGCTGGTAGTACTGCGTCGCGGGCGTCGGCCCGGCCAGGGCGCCGGGTCCGGTGGCCGGCGCGTCGGTCCGGCTGGCGGTGCAGGAGCCGCGCTGGCCCTTCAGCTCCAGCCGGTCGACCTGGCCCTTGCCCTGGTCGGCGAGGGTGTAGAAGAGCTGGGTGGCCATCCGCCGGCAGGCCATCGGCTCGCTGAGGTCGCCCCCGCCGAGCTGCACGTGGGCGATCCGGCCGTCGTCGATGGTGACCCGGTCGACCGTGGCACCGGTCGGGAAGGCCGTCCGGACCACCGGCGAGAGCCAGGTCGAAGGCCCGTCGACCAGGGCGCGGGCGGCCGAGGTCAGCGGGTCTATTCGGCGCCGCAGGTAGATCGGGTCGGCGACCAGCACCTCTTGGCCGACGTTCCCGGAGGCCACCGCGGACGGGTCCGGAGCGGTGTAGAAGAACCGCTCGACCTGCCGGAAGCTGTTCCGGAAGTTCGTCTCGTTCATGATCACGCCGGGCGGCAGCCGGTCGATCCGCCACTCGCCGTCCTTCTCCCGGACGAAGGTGAAGTCGGACGAGACGTTGTTGTTCTGCCCGGCCACCAGCAGGTACGAGTGCTTCTCGTCGACGCTGGCGACCAGCTGCCCGCTCACCGTCACCGAGACCAGGGCGTCCGCGTCGGTGACGTCCTGGCCGCTCGGGATGGTCGTGGACGAGAGCACCCGGATCCCGGCCTCCGGCTTCCAGGCCGCCGCGGCGGCCTCGGTGAGGTACTTGCGCGCCGTCTCGTACCCCTCGTCGGCGGTCACCGCGTCCAGGAACCCGGTCAGCAGCTCGCGCGGCTTGGCGCCCTTGCCGGGCGCCACCGGGTAGACCCTGGCCTGAAGGTTCTTGTCGGCCGCACCCTGGGACAGCTCCACCTTGGTGATGCCGCCGGAGTCGGGCATGGCCGCGCAACCGCTCGCCACCAGCGCGCCGAGGAGCGCGCCGACCACCGCGAGGAGCCGCGGCTCAGTCCTGTTGCTCGTCCTTCGCACGCTGCGACCCCTCCAGGTCCGTCCCACCCGTCGCGTCCGGCTCCGCCGTCCGCTGCGCCACCGACGGCCGGCCGGGCGTCGGGTCCACCATGACCTGGGCGCCGGTCGCCCCGTAACCGGCTCCCACCGCCCGCACGTCCGAGGGGTCCGAACGCGGTCCCTCGGGCAGCCGGCTCCGACCGAGGCCCGGGCCGACGTTCAGTACTCCGCCGAGGCCGCTGCCGAATCCTCCGCCGGCGCCCTCCGGCGCCCCCGCCTGGTCCTCGGCGGCGGTCATCGCCGTCGAGCCGCCCGGGCTGATCGCCCGCCGGTACGGCGTGCCGTAGGTGCCCAGGCCCCGGTTGTTGCGGGAGTCCTCCGGTTCCAGCCGGAACGGCGCCCGGGAGATCTCGCCGCCCCGGGTGCGCGGCAGGGTCAGCCGGAAGTGCGAGCCGCCTCCGGGCTCGCCCCAGGCCTGGAGCCAGCCGCCGTGCAGATGGGCGTCCTCGACGGCGATGGACAGGCCGAGGCCGGTGCCGCCGGTGGTCCGCACCCGGGACGGGTCGGCCCGCCAGAAGCGGTGGAACACCCGGGACGCCTCGCCCGGCTTGAGGCCGATGCCGTAGTCGCGCACGCCGACCGCGACGGCGCCGTCCGCCGAGCCCAGCCGGACCACCACGTCGCGGCCCTCGCCGTGCTCCAGCGCGTTGACCACCAGGTTGCGCAGGATGCGCTCGATCCGGCGGGAGTCCACCTCGGCGACCACCGGTTCACCGTCGCCGCGGATCACGATGGCGCTGCCCTTGGCCTGCGCCAGCGGATCGGCGGCTTCGACGACCCGGCCGACGATCTCCCGCAGGTCGACCGGCTCGCCGTCCAGGATGGCGGCGCCGGCGTCGAAGCGGCTGATCTCCAGCAGGTCGGCGAGCAGCGACTCGAAGCGGTCCAGTTGGCCCTGCAGCAGCTCCGCCGAGCGGGCCGCCATCGGGTCCAGGTCCTCGCGGCTGTCGTAGATGAGGTCGGCGGCCATCCGGACCGTGGTCAGCGGGGTGCGCAGCTCGTGCGAGACGTCCGAGACGAAGCGCCGCTGCACCCGGGACAGCTCCTCCAGCTGGCGGATCTGCGCCTGCAGGGCGTTGGCCATCCGGTTGAACGACTCCCCGAGGCGGGCGATGTCGTCCGTTCCGGTGACCTTCATCCGCTCTTCCAGGTGCCCGTCGGCGAGCCGCTCGGAGATCCCGGCGGCCATCCGGACCGGGGTGACCACCTGGCGCACCACGACCCAGGCGATGCCGCCCATCAGGATCACCACGAACACGCCGGCGGTCGCCAGGGTGCCGGTGACCAGGTTGAGGGTGTCGGTCTCCTGGCCGAAGGAGAACACGTAGAACATCTGGTAGCTGTTCCCGGCCGGGCCGATGAACTGCATGCCGAGGGCCAGCCCGGGCTCGGACTGCCCGCCGCTCTCGGGCGAGCGGTGGATCCGGGTCGGCTGGTCGAACATCTGGCCCGACTCGGCGACGAGCCTGGCCCGCAGGGTGTCCGGGATACTACTGGGCTGGATGTCGCCCGAGTAGCGCGGCGCGAAGCCGGCCGTGTCCGGGACGACGGCGCCGGTGCCGGGGGCCATCGCGATCACCGAGTAGACGGTCTGCCCGCTCCCGGCCAGGTCGTTGACCTGGCGCAGCAGCCAGGTGCCGGTCTCGTCGACGGTCGGGTCGGCGGTGCCCCGCAGCTTCTGGTCCCTGGCCTCGTCGATCTTCTTCTGCTCGACCTGGAAGCCGATCCTGGCCTGTGCCCGGGCCGCGTCCGTCTTGGTGCCGAGCAGGCCGGTGCGCACCTGCGCCACCACGACCACGCCCAGCACCAGGACCACCGCGATGGAGGCCAGCAGTGACACCGCGACCACGCGCAGCTGGATCGACCGCCGGTACAGCGCGGTCACCCGGTGCGTGGGGCGGCGCAGCTGACGCTTCAGGAGTCCGAGCACGCCGGACGGGCCGCGCCGGCGGCGGGTGGTCGAACTCAGCACGTCCCCGCGCACGGCTTCGGCCCCGTCGGTCGCGGTACCCGACGGGGTCTCGTCAGCCCGTTCCGTCACGTCAGCTGGGTCCGGCCTTGTAGCCGACGCCGCGGACGGTCACCACGATCTCCGGGCGCTCCGGGTCCTTCTCGATCTTGGAGCGGAGGCGCTGGACGTGGACGTTGACCAGTCGGGTGTCCGCCGCGTGGCGGTAGCCCCAGACCTGCTCCAGCAGCACCTCGCGGGTGAAGACCTGCCAGGGCTTGCGGGCCAGCGCGACCAGCAGGTCGAACTCCAGCGGGGTCAGCGGGATGCCCCGGCCGTCCCGCTTCACCGAGTGGCCGGCCACGTCGATCACCAGGTCGCCGATGGTCAGCTGCTCGGGCGTCGGCTCCTCGGCCCGGCGCAGCCGGGCACGCACCCGGGCCACCAGCTCCTTGGGCTTGAACGGCTTGGTGACGTAGTCGTCGGCACCCGACTCCAGGCCCACCACGACGTCGACCGTGTCGGTCTTCGCGGTCAGCATGACGATCGGGATCCCGGACTCCGCCCGGATCTGGCGGCATACGTCGATGCCGTCCCGACCGGGCAGCATCAGGTCAAGCAGGACCAAATCGGGCTTGGTCTCCCGGAACGCGGCTAGTGCCCTGTCCCCATCCGCGACGAAAAACGGCTCAAAACCCTCACCCCGCAGCACGATACCGAGCATCTCGGCCAGTGCGGAGTCGTCATCAACGACGAGGACGCGTCCCTTCATGGGTCCATCCTCTCATTACCGGATTGTGACCTGCCGCACAGCAGTGCCAATGCTCCAGAACGGCCAACTCCCGCACCGTCGCATTCCGGCCATACCGGGCGAATGCCCCCCGTCCGAGCGCCGTCGAACCGTCCTCGGCACGCCGCCCGCCCCACCGCGCGCCCCCGTTGCCGATCAGCAACCGGATCCCCATCGGGCCTGCTGCGGCCCCATGGCACGATGGGCGCTGCGCGCGGGCGGAAGATCCGTCCGCAACCGCGCCCATGACGCCCCTCCGAGGAGCAGTGATGACCGACACTCCGGGCTGGGCCTCGCCCGGCTCGTCCGAGCCGCCCCGCGACGAGCCCCGGCCCCCGGTCGACGCGCCCGCCGCCGCGCCCGGGCCGTCGGTACCACCGCAGGCCGTCCCCGGCCGGAACGAGCAGCAGGGCCACCACGTCCCGCCGCAGTGGGGCCGGCAGCCCGACGGCCACCGCCCGTACGGCTGGGGCGCGCCGCAGAGCCCCCGGCCCGGTGTCATCCCGCTGCGCCCGCTCAGCATCGGAGAACTGCTCGACGGCGCCGTCGGCACCGTCCGCCGGCACTGGCGGACCGTCCTCGCCCTCTCGCTCGGCATCGCCGTGATCGCCCAGGGCGGGGCCGTCCTGGTGGACCTCGTGGTCAAGGGCAAGACCGGCACCGCCACCCAGACCCTGCGGCTGATCGCCGCCCTGCCCCTGCAACTGCTCCTCGACGTGCTCGCCGCCGCACTGCTCACCATCGTGGTGAGCCGCGCCATCCTCGGCTGCACCGCGAGCGCCGGGGACGCCTGGCGCGACGCCCGCCCGCGGCTGTTCCAGCTGCTCGGGCTCACCCTGCTCACCGTCCTGATGGGCCCCGGGGTGGCGCTGCTCGGCTTCGCGCCGCTGATCGGCTACGACGCCGGCGGCTCCAAGGAGCCCGTGACCACCGCCCTGCTGTTCCTCGTCGGCCTGCTGGCCCTGCCGGTCGCCGCCTGGCTGTGGGTCCGCTACAGCCTCGCCGCGCCCGCCCTGATGCTGGAGAAGCAGGGCGTCACCACGGCCCTGTCGCGCTCGCGGCGCCTGGTCCGCGGCTCCTGGTGGCGGGTCTTCGGCATCACCCTGCTGGCCAAGCTGCTGTCGCTGATGGTCGCGGTGGTCATCGCGATCCCGTTCCGCTTCATCGGCCTGCTGCTGGGCTTCGACAGCCTCGACCGCCAGGGCCTGACCGACTCCGCCCACCAGGGCGTCGGCATGGTCGTCGTGATGGCGATCGCCGGAATCATCGCCGGCGCCCTCACCATCCCCTTCATGGCCGCCGTCGGCGTGCTGGTCTACGTCGACCAGCGGATCCGCCGCGAGGCCCTGGACATCGAGCTCGCCCGGGCCGCCGGCCTGCCCGAGTACGGCGGCGCCGGCTGGGGCGAGCCGACCGCCCAGACACCGGCGAGGCGCTGAACCGGATGCCTACCTGGGGGGACAGGCTCCTCGCCGCGAGCGGCGCCCCGGTCACCGTCCCGCGCGACCCGGCGCGGGACGCCGCCCGTGACGAGCTGCTCAACGCGGAGTACCACAAGAACGACCCGTCGATCCTGCAACGGGCCATGGACTGGTTCTACGACCACATCACCGGCGCGCTCGACAGCATCTCCGGCGACGGCACCGACGGCACCACCGGCCTGGTGCTCTTCCTGCTCGTCGCCGTGCTGATCGCCGCCGCGCTCTGGTGGCGCCTCGGCGCGCCCCGGCGCGCCGCCCGCACCATCGGGGACGTGTACGGCGTCGAGGGCCCGCGCAGCGCCGCGCAGTACCGGGCGGACGCCGCCGGGCACGCCGCCGCCGGCCGCTGGACCGAGGCCGTCCGCGAGCAGATGCGCGCCCTGGTCCGCGCGCTGGAGGAGCGCACCCTGCTCGACTCCCGCCCCGGCCGGACCGCCGACGAGGCCGCCGCCGAGGCCGGCCGGGCCCTGCCCGAGCACGCCGCCGCACTGGCCGCGGCCGCCCGCGCCTTCGACGACATCGCGTACGGCGAACGCACCGCCGACCAGGCCGCCTACCGGCTGCTGCACGAGCTCGACCGGACCCTGGAGCGCACCCGGCCGGTCCTCTCACCGGACACCGCCAAGGCCGCCGCTCCACCCGCCGCCTCCGCCCCGTCCTCCGCCCCGACGTCGGCTTCGGGAGGAGCGGCATGACCGGTACCGTCCCCGCGCCCCGGCCGGCCGCCGAGGCGCCCTCCGGCGCCGCCCCCAGCAGCCTCGCCCCCACCGCGCGCGGGCTGTGGCGCCGGGCCCGCTGGTACCTGGCCTTCCTCGCCGCCGTCCTGGTCGGCGCCCTCGCCGTGACGGCCCTCGACCAGGACCACAGCTACCCGCCGCTCGACCCCCGCTCGTACGACCACGACGGCACCCACGCCGTCGTCACGCTGCTCGAACAGCAGGGCCTCACCACCGGCGTCGCCACCGACCCGACCACCGGCCCGGCCGGTCCCGACACCCTGGTGCTGCCCGAGCCCGACCTGCTCGACCCCGCCCAGCTGCGCGCCGTCGCGGCCGCCCGGCACCGGCGACTGGTCCTGGTCGCCCCGGGCCCGGGCGCCCTCTCCGCGCTCGCCCCCGGCATCCGGATGTCCGAGGAGGACGGCGGCCTCCCGTACGCCTCCGTCCGCGGCACCGAGCCGGGCTGCCCGCTCGCCGAGGCCGTCCGGGCCGGCGGCGCCCAGCTGGGCGGCACGCTCTACACCAGCGGCAGCCGCGGCGAGGGCTGCTACCAGCGCGGCCACGGCTACCCGCTGGTCCGCACCCCGGTCGACGGCGGCGACGTCATCGTGCTCGGCACCGGCGCCTTCCTGCGCAACGACGAGCTCGGCAAGGACGGCAACGCCTCCCTCGCGCTCGGCCTGCTCGGCTCGCAGCCCCGCGTGACCTGGCACCTGCCCGACTACTCCGCCCCGCTCGCCGAGGGCACCCAGCCCAGGACCTTCGGCGACTACATCCCGAACGGCTGGCACTGGGCCTACTACCAGCTGGTCGTCGCCGCGGCACTCGCCGCGCTCTGGCGCGGCCGCCGGCTCGGCCCGGTGGTCGCCGAGGACCTGCCGGTGGTGGTCCGCGCCTCCGAGACGACCGAGGGCCGCGCCCGGCTCTACCGGCGGGCCAAGGCCCGCGGCCGCGCCGCCGATGCCCTGCGCCGCGCCGCGGTCCACCGCCTCGCCCCGGCCCTGGGCGTCCCGCTCCGGGCCGGCGCACCCGACCCCGACGCGTTCTGCGCGGCCGTGGCCGACCGCCTCCCCGACCGGCCCGCCGGGGACGTCCGGGCGCTGCTGTTCGGCCCGCCCCCGACCGACGACGGCGCGCTGCTGCGGCTCGCCGACGACCTCGACACCCTCGAAAGGCAGGTACGGAACCCGTGACCGACCAGGCAACCGCCCAGCTCCGCACCGTTCCCGGCACGGCGACCGCTACCCCCGGCGGCACCGACCCGCGGGCGGCGCTGACCGCCCTGCGCGCCGAGATCGGCAAGGCCGTGGTCGGCCAGGACGCCGCCGTGACCGGGCTCGTGGTCGCACTCCTGTGCGGCGGCCACGTCCTGCTGGAGGGCGTCCCCGGTGTCGCCAAGACCCTGCTGGTCCGCACCCTCTCCACCGCGCTCAGCCTGGAGACCAAGCGCATCCAGTTCACCCCCGACCTGATGCCCGGCGACGTCACCGGCTCGCTCGTCTACGACGCCCGCACCGCCGAGTTCTCCTTCCAGCCCGGCCCGGTCTTCACCAACCTGCTGCTCGCCGACGAGATCAACCGCACCCCGCCGAAGACCCAGGCGGCGCTGCTGGAGGCCATGGAGGAGCACCAGGTCACGGTGGACGGCGTGCCGCGCCCGCTGCCCGCGCCGTTCATGGTCGCCGCGACGCAGAACCCGGTCGAGTACGAGGGCACCTACCCGCTGCCCGAGGCCCAGCTGGACCGCTTCCTGCTCAAGCTGATCCTGCCGCTGCCCGACCGCGACCAGGAGTTCCAGGTCCTCTCCCGGCACGCCTCCGGCTTCGACCCCCGCGACCTCGCCGCGGCAGGCGTCCGCCCGGTCGCCGGGCCCGAGGACCTGGCCGCCGCCCGGGCGCAGATCGCCGAGCTGACCGTCGCCCCCGACGTCCTCGCCTACATCGTCGACCTCTGCCGGGCCACCCGGCAGTCCCCGTCGCTGTCCATCGGCGTCTCCCCGCGCGGCGCCACCGCCCTGCTGGCCGCCTCGCGGGCCTGGGCCTGGCTGGCCGGCCGCGACTACGTCACCCCGGACGACGTCAAGGCGCTCGCCCTGCCCACCCTGCGGCACCGGGTCGCGCTGCGCGCCGAGGCCGAGATGGAGGGCGTCACCGCCGACTCCGTCATCCAGGCCGTCCTCGCCCAGACGCCCGCACCCCGCTGATCCCCCCGGTCCGGCCGGCCCGGTCTGCTGCCCGACCCACCCGACCTACCTGATCCACCGCCCGTTTCCCGTCACCCGTCCCCGGCCCGGACCACCCGTCCGGGACCACCGTTCAGGGACGCCGGGTGACGGGTCTCCGAAGGAGCGCACCGCATGGCCCTCACCGGGCGAACCGCCCTGCTCGCCGCACTCGGCGCGCTCGTCGTGGGCCTGCTGCTGCCGTCGGCGACCGGGATCTGGCTGGTCACCGGCGCGGTCCTGCTCGCCGTCGTGGCCGACCTGGTGCTCGCCGCCCCCGTCCGCGAGCTGCGGTTCGGGCGAGGCGGCGACACCAGCGTCCGGCTGGGCGAGGCCGTGCCCGTCGAACTGACCGTCACCAACCCGTCCGGGCGCCTCCTGCGAGCCCTGGTCCGTGACGCCTGGGCCCCGTCCGCCTGGCGCCCCGGCACCGCCGAGGCCGCCTCCCGGCACACCCTGGCCGTCCCCGGCGGCGAACGGCGCCGGGTCGTCACCCTGCTCACCCCGACCCGCCGCGGCGACCACCACGCCCACCGGGTCACGGTCCGCTCGTTCGGCCCGCTCGGCCTGGCCGCCCGCCAGGGCTCGCACCTCGTCCCCTGGACGGTCCGCGCGCTGCCCCCGTTCGCCAGCCGCAAGCACCTGCCGTCGAGGCTGGCCCGGCTGCGCGAACTCGACGGCCGTACCTCGGTGCTGACCCGCGGCCAGGGCACCGAGTTCGACTCCCTGCGCGAGTACCTGCCCGGCGACGACGTCCGCTCCATCGACTGGCGCGCCAGCGCCCGCCGGAACACCGTCGCCGTCCGCACCTGGCGCCCGGAACGCGACCGGCACATCCTCGTCGTCCTCGACACCGGCCGCACCTCGGCCGGCCGGGTCGGCGACGCCCCCCGGCTGGACGCCGCGCTCGACGCGGCCCTGCTGCTGACCGCCCTCGCCACCCGTGCCGGCGACCGCGTCGACCTGCTCGCCCACGACCTCCGCAAGCGCGCCGCCGTGGCCGGCTGCTCGGCCCACGAGGTCCTGCCAGCCTTCACCGACGCGATGGCCGGTCTGGAACCCGCGCTGCACGAGACCGACATGCGCTCGCTGGTCTCCACGGCCCTCAGGATGACACCGCAGCGCTCCCTGGTCGTCCTGCTCACCGGCCTCGACGCGGCGCCCGTCGAGGACGGCCTGCGCCCGCTGCTGCCGCTGCTCACCAAGCGCCACGAGGTCGTCCTCGCCGCCGTCGCCGACCCGCAGTTGGACGTCCTCGCCGGCGGTCGCGGCACCGTCGAGGCGGTCTACGGCGCGGCAGCCGCCGAACAGACCCGCGCGGACCGCCGGGCCACCGCCGACCGCCTCACCCGCCACGGCGTCACCGTCCTCGACGCGCCACCCGCGCAGATCGCCCCGGCCCTGGCCGACACCTACCTGGCACTGAAGGCCGCCGGCCGCCTCTGACGGGCCCGTTCAGCGCGTCCGACGATCCCTCACCTCCGTGTTCAACCGGGCGGCCTGACGTATCAGATGGTCCCGCTCGGCGAGGTTGGGCGCCCGGTGGGCGGCCTCGGCGTACAGCCGCGCCGCGGTCTCCGGATCACCGTCGCGCTCGTGGAGGTAGGCCGCCACCGCGGCCCGGCGGGGCAGCGCCTCGTCCAGTTCCGCGAGCGCCGCCAGCCCGGCCCGCGGCCCGTCGGCCTCCCCGACGGCCACCGCGCGGTTCAGCCGGACGACCGGGCTGTCGGTCAGCCGCAGGAGCTCGTCGTACCACTCGACGATCTGCACCCAGTCCGTCTCCTCGGCGGTGGGCGCGTCCGCGTGGAGCGCCGCGACGGCGGCCTGCGCCTGGAACTCCCCCAACCGGTCCCGGGCCAGGGCCGTCTGAAGGATCGCCACCCCCTCGGCGATCGCCCCCGTGTCCCACGTCCCCCGGTCCTGCTCGGCCAGCGGCACCAGGCTGCCGTCGGCGGCCGTCCGGCCCGCCCGCCGAGCGTGGTGCAGCAGCATCAGGGCGAGCAGTCCCGACACCTCGGGGTGGTCGATCACCACCGCGAGCTGCCGGGTCAGCCGGATGGCCTCGGCGGCGAGGTCGACGTCCCCGGAGTAGCCCTCGTTGAAGACCAGGTAGAGGACGCGCAACACGGTGGCGACATCGCCGGGCCGGTCGAACCGCACGGCGGAGACGGTGCGCTTGGCCCGGCTGATGCGCTGCGCCATGGTCGCCTCGGGCACCAGGTAGGCCTCGGCGATCTGCCGGGTGGTCAGCCCGCCGACCGCCCGCAGCGTGAGCGCGACCGCCGAGGAGGGAGTCAACGACGGGTGGGCGCACAGGAAGTAGAGCCTGAGCGTGTCGTCCAGCTCGGACGTTCGGCCCGGCTCCGGCTCCCGGTCGACCAGTTCCTCGCGCCGGCGGCGCGCGGTGTCCGACCGGGCCGCGTCCAGGAACTTGCGCCAGGCCACGGTGACCAGCCAGCCCTTCGGATCCCGCGGCGGATCGGCCGGCCAGACCCGGACCGCCTCGACCAGGGCCTCCTGTACGGCGTCCTCGGCCGCCGCGAAGTCGGCTCCGCGGCGGCCGAGGATCCCGAGCACTCCCGGTGTGAGACTCCGGAGCAGTGCCTCGTCCATCGGGGAGGTCACTCCGTGATGGTGGGCGGCGCGGCCAGGAACGGACGCAGCTCCAGCCACTCGTGGATCGGCTTCCCGCCCGCCCCGGGAGCGGCCGACAGTTCGCCGGCCAGCTCGACGGCACGCTCATAGCTGTCGACGTCGATCACCATCCAGCCGGCGATCAGGTCCTTGGTCTCCGCGAACGGACCGTCGGTCACCGGCGGACGGCCCTCGCCGTCGTACCGGACCCACGTCCCCTCGGGCGCGAGCGCCTGGCCGTCGACGAACTCGCCGGTCTTCTCCAGCCGGGCCGCGAACTCCTGCATGTACCCGATGTGCGCCGTGACCTCCTCCGGCGTCCACTGGTCCATCGGCACGCAGTTGATCGCTTCCGGGGCGCCCCGGTAGTGCTTGAGCAGCAGGTACTTGGCCATCGTGCTTCTCCCTCGGTGCTGATGCGACCCATTGTGGTCGCGCTCACCCCGGGGACGGAGCAGGCCACGGGTTCTCGACATCGCCGGCCGAGATTTTTTTGCGCTCCGGAGGCCCCGAAGCGGGCAGGAGAAGGCCCCGGAAACGCGAAAAACCCCCATCCGGATACCGGATGGGGGTTTTTCTGAATGATTGTTCGGCGGCGTCCTACTCTCCCACAGGGTCCCCCCTG
>NZ_JBHTRF010000109.1:0-23405 GCF_042796115.1 Kitasatospora sp. NPDC056446
GCCGCGGACCCCCCGCCGCCCCGCTGTAACCCCCCCCCCGCCCCGCCCCCGTCCCCCCCCCCCCGGGGGGGGGGGGCCGCATGCCGGCCCGCCCCCGGCGGCGTCCGCGCGCGAAGGTCAGCTCTTGACGTACCAGGGGGTGACGAACCCCTTGTGGGTGCGGTCGCGGGACCAGGTGGTGACGCCGTCGGAGCCCAGGGCGTTGATGGTGAAGTTGAGGTCGTTGAGCTTCTTGGTGAACGTCACCTTGCCGGTGAAGTAGCCGCCCAGGGAGACCCACTGGCTGTTGGTGGTGCGGAACCAGACGGCGTGGTCGAGGCCGATCACGAAGTCGACCCAGTCGCCGGAGTTGAGCGGCCACAGGCTCTCGCCCTCGCCGTAGGCGCCGCCGCAGTAGAAGCTGCCGTTGTCGAAGCCGTGCTTGCTGGTGCAGACCTGGGGGAGGTCGCCGGCGTGGGCGGGGGTGGCGCCCAGGGCGGTGGCGGCGAGCAGGGCGAGGGTGGCGAGGGCGGTCCTGGTCTTGTGCATGGTGGCCTCTTGCTGGGTGGGGCGGCTGGTTCGGGTGCCCGATCCTCGCGCAGCGGCCGGTGCTTGATCAACTTCCGGGGCCGGTGGGTGTCCGTATGCGGACGGGCCGTGTCCTGAAAGGGTGTTCGCGGCGGCGGGGTGAACCGCGCGGCCCGTCCGGGCCGTTGTGCGCCGGCCGGGAACGCCCGCGCCGCCGGCCCCCGGCGCCGGCCGGGCGGCGGGGGCGGGGGCGGGGCGGGGTCAGACGGCGGCCAGGACCGGTGCGGGCGCCTGGGCGGGTGCCGGGGCGGGGCGGGTGCGGCAGTCGTCGGCGAAGGCGAGGGCGCGCAGGTGGTAGGGGCGGGCGGCGTGGCCCAGGGAGAGGTTGTGGCCGGCGCCGCGGGCGGTGACCAGGTGGGCCAGGCCCGGGGGGAAGGCGGCGGTCAGGGCGGTGCGGGCGCCGGGGTCCAGGCGCCACCAGTGCTCGTGCTCGGCGAGGGTCAGGCGTACGGGCACGCGCACGCGGGCGGCGAGGTCGCCGTAGCGGGCGGGCCAGCCGGCCAGTTCGCGGGATTCGAGGGCGGGCACGGGGGTGAGCAGGGCGCGGGCGGCGTGGAAGGTGCCGGGCGGGTAGAGGGCGAGGGGGCCCCAGTTGAGGCGGCCGCCGCCGGCGAGGTCGTCGGGGCGGTCCCAGGCGCCGGGGGCGTAGTGCTGGGCGAGGCCGTTGATGTCGGCGCCGAGCAGGGGCAGGCGCGGGTCGTGGGGCCAGTGGGCGGCCAGGTGCAGGGCGATCTTGCCGCCGAAGGAGTGGGCGAGGAGCTGGACGCCGGCGCCGACGGGGTGGGCGCGGGCGTAGTCGGTGAGGGCGGCGTGCACGGTGGCGGCCTGGTCGGCGATGAGCTGGCCCTGGGGCAGGCGGTGGGCGGAGGCGCCGTGGCCGGGGCGGTCGACGGCCAGGACGGTGTAGCCGAGGTCGGCGGCCAGGGTGAGCAGGCTGGTGTCGGGGTGGGCGGGGCCGGCGAAGTAGGCGGCGCGCATGCCGCGGCCGTGGATGGCCAGGACGACGGCCTTGGGGTCGCCGTGCTCGGGTTCGGCGACCAGCGCGGACAGCGGCACGCCGGCGGCGTCCAGGACCAGGGAGCGGGTGCGCAGGGCGGTGGCGCTCACGCGGCGGCCCCGGTGCGGGCGGTGTCGAGGTCGGCGAGCCAGGTGTGCAGGTCGCCGGTGCGCATGAGGGCGGTGCCGACCAGGAGCGCGGCGTAGCCGGCGTCCAGGAGGCGGGCGGCGGTGGCGGGGTCGGTGATGGCGGAGGCGGAGACGGGGGCGCGGCAGCCGGCGGCGCGCAGGGCGGGCAGCAGGCGCAGACTGCGGGTGGGGTCGCCGGGGTCGCGTTCGCGGGTGCGGATGTCCTTGTTGTTGACGGCGATGACGCACTGGTCGGGGTGGGGCAGGTGGTCGAGTTCGCGTTCGTCGGTGATCTCGACGAAGGGGGTCAGGCCCAGGGCGAGGGCGGTGGTGACCAGGCGGCGCAGGGAGGCGGCGGGCAGCAGGGCGGCGGTGAGCAGGACGGCGGAGGCGCCCATGGCGTGGGCGGCTTCGAGCTGGGCGGGGCGGGTGAGGAAGTCTTTTTGGAGGACGGGCAGGTCGGTGGCGGCGGTGACCTCGCGCAGCAGGCGGGTGGTGCCGCCGAACCAGCGGCCGGTGACGACGGACAGGCAGGGGGCGCCGGCCTGTTCGTAGTGGGCGACGAGGTCGGTGACGGTGCGTGGGCCCAGGAGGTCGTTGCCGTGGGGGTCGCGGAGTTTGACTTCCATGACGAGGGGGCGGCGGGCGGTGAGCAGGGCGTCGATGAAGGTCATAGGGCGGCCTCCTGGAGGCGCGGGTGCCAGGCGCGGGTGAGGGCGGTGACGGCTTCGCGGGTGAGGCGGCCGGTGCGGTCGCGGGCGGCGGTGTCGATGTCGGCGCCGGCGTAGAGGGGGTGGTCGGTGACGGTGCGGTAGGTGTCGCGGTTGGCGGTGTTGAGGCCGCCGGCGAGGAGGAAGGGGGTGTGCAGGCGGGGCAGCAGGGCGTGGACGTGGGCGGGGTCCAGGGGTTGGCCGGTGGAGCCGACGCGGCCGTCGTCGGTGACGGTGTCCAGGAGGAACAGGTCGCATCCGGCGCGTTCGAAGGCGGGGGTGAAGGCGCGTTCGAGGCAGCGGCCGCGGGAGAGGTGGAGGACTTTGACGAGGACGGCGTAGGGCAGTCGTTCGCGCAGGTCGGCGACGAGGGCGGGGCTCTGGTAGGCGTGGAGCTGGATCCAGCGGATGCCGGTGGTGCGGGCGAGGCGGGCGAGGTGGTCGGCGTCGTCGAGGAAGGTGACGAGGACGGGTTCCAGGCCCAGGCGGATGGCGGTGGCGGCGAGGTCGGCGAGGCCGTCGGGGTCGAGGTCGGCGGGGCCGCCGGGGACGCCGTGCCACAGGCCCACCAGGGTGGGGCCGGCGTCGGCGAGCAGGTCGAGGTCGGCGCGGGTGCGGGCGCCGCAGACCTTGAGGTGGCCGGGGCGCACGGGGGCGGGGGCCAGGGCGGGGGCGGTCATTTGCCCAGTCCGAGCATGGCGGCGATGCGGTTGTACTGGATCTCGTTGCTGCCGGAGTAGATGGTGCCGGCGACCGCGTTGCGCACGTCCTTCTCCAGTCCGTACTCGGACATGTAGCCGTTGCCGCCGAAGACCTGGACGGCGGCCAGGGAGGTGGCGAGGTTGGACTCGCTGGTGAGGAGTTTGGCGATGGCCATGTCGACGGTGACGTTGTCACCGGCTTCGAGGCGCTGGGCGGTGTCGTAGAGCCACTTGCGGGCGGTCTCCAGGCGGATCTTGGTGTCGACGATCTTGTTGGCGACGCTCTGGTAGGACCCGATGGGCTTGCCGAAGGACATGCGGGTCTTGGCGTAGTCCAGGCAGCGGGCCAGGCGGTGCTGCATCTCGCCGGTGTTGACGATGAAGGAGTAGAGGATCTCGCGTTTCATGACGTGGTCCAGGACGAGGAAGCCGCCTCCGACGCGGCCCAGGACGCGGTCCTTGGGCACGCGCACGCCGTCGAGGAAGAGCTCGGACAGCGGGGAGGTGCGCAGGCCCATCTTCTTGATGGGGTTTCCGGTGGTCAGTCCGGGGGTGCCGGCGTCCAGGAGGAAGGCGGTGACGCCCAGGGCGCCGCCCTGGGGGTGGGTGCGGGCGTAGACGACGATGACGTCGGCGACGGGGCCGTTGGAGACGAAGGTCTTGGCGCCGGTGAGGATGAAGTCGTCGCCGTCGCGCACCGCGCGGGTGCGCATCTGCATGGCGTCGGAGCCGCCCTCGGACTCGGTGATGGCGTGGGCGCCGATGGCCTCGCCGGAGGCGATGCGCGGCAGGTAGGCCTCTTTGAGGGCGGGTGAGCCGAAGGCCTGCAGCGGGACGCCGGTGGAGGCGAGGGAGGTGGTGACGGAGAAGTTGAGGCCGCCGTCGCGGCAGGTCTGGCCGAGGCCTTCGAGGACGTACATGGTGGTGAGCAGGGACTGGCCCAGGCCGCCGTAGCGTTCGTCGAAGGGCAGGGAGAGGATGCCGGTCTTCTGGATGAGGCGCCACTTGTCGTGGGAGAAGGCGGCCTGTTCGTCGCCTTCGATGTGGCCGGCGCTCAGGTCGTCGCCGAAGCGGGCCAGGCCCTCGCGCAGGGCCGTCTGGTCGGCGTTCCAGCGGATCACGGGGGTGCCGCCTTCCTCCCGGGCCCGCCGGTTGCGGGGGCGCGGGGTGGCAGGCCGGCGCACGGGGGCGCCGGCGCTGGTGGGACAGAAAGGTCGCCTGCGGGGCGGGTGGCGGTGCGCCGCCGGGGCCGCGGCGCCGGGGGTGGGGTTCCCCGGGGCCGCGGCCCGGTACGGCGGTGCGCCGGGCCTAGTAGGCGGAGGAGGAGTGCGCGTCGAGCTGGTGGACCTCGTCGCCCTGCAGCGCCGGGGAGAAGACGCAGACCAGGCGCAGGTCCTCGTCGGGGCTGGCGACGAGGTAGTGGGCGTCGTGCTCGTCGAGGGCGTAGAGGCGTCCGGGGGTGATGGGGTGGGTGTTGCCGTCCATGTCGATGACCTCGCCGGAGCCGGCGATGCAGTAGCAGGCCTCGAGGTGGTTGCGGTACTCCAGGCGGGACTTGGTGCCGGCGTTGACGACGGTGTCGGTGAGGCTGTAGCCGAGGCCGTCGCCGGCCACCAGGAAGCGGCGGGACAGGCCGTTGCCCCATTCGACGGTCTTCACGTCGGCGAGGTCGCGGATCAGCATGCGGGTTGTTCCTCTCGGGTGGTGGCGCCGGTGGCGGTGCCGGTGGGGGTGGTGAGGGTGGTGGTGCCGGTCGTGCCGGGGGTGCTGCGGGTGGTGCCGGTCGTGCTCGTGGTGCGGGTGCTGCCGGTGGTGCCGGTGGTGGTGCGTCCGCCGGGCGGGTCCGGGTGCGGGGGACGGGCGGGGCGGAGGTCGGTGAGGAAGGCGTCCAGTTCCGTGACGGGGTCCAGGCCGTGGTCGCGGGCGTGTTCCAGGCGGGCGACGGCGGCGGAGCCGACGATGGCGGCGTCGGCGCCGGAGGCGGCCACGGCGTCCAGGTCGGCGGCGGCGCGCACGCCGAAGCCGACGGCGACGGGCGTACCGGGGGCGGCGGCGTGCAGGGCCGCGACGGTGCCGGCCAGGGCCCGGTGGCCGGTGGCGGGGGTGGTGCCGGAGCGTCCGTAGTGGGCGACCAGGTAGACGTAGGCGCCGCGGGCGCCGCGGGCGGCGTCGGCCAGGACCTCGGGGGCGGAGGCCGGGTAGCAGGTGGTGACCTGGGGCAGGGCCTCGGCGCGCAGGGCGTCCTGCCAGGCCGGGCGCACCCGCGGGGGCAGGGCGTGGACGAGCAGGGCGCGGGCTCCGGCGTCGCGCACGGCGCGGGCGGTGGCGGCGGGGTCGCGCCGGCGCAGGCTGTGGCTCCAGTCGGCGAGCAGCACGATCCGCAGGTGCCTCAGCCGGGGGGTGAGCGCGGCGAGTTCGGCCAGGACGGTGTCCAGGGTGGTGCCGGCGGCCAGGGCGCGGTCGGCGGAGCGGCGGATGACCGGGCCGTCGGTGGGCGAGTCGGGGAAGGGGACGGCGAGTTCGAGGACGTCGACGCCGTGGGTGTCGAGGGTCAGGGCGAGGTCGGCCAGCCGGCCGGCGGGGTCGCCGGCGTTGAGGAAGATCGCCAGGCCCCGGCCGCCGGGGGGGAACAGGGGGTCAGGCACGGGCCGGCTCCTGGTGTCGGGCTCCCAGGCGTTCGGCCAGGGAGCGGGGCGCGCCGTCGGCGAGGGCGTCCAGGGCGGCGGTGTAGGCGTCGTCCCAGCGGGTGTGGCGGCCGGAGGCGAGGGCGAGGGCGGCGGCGTTGAGCGCGATGGTGCGGGTGGCGGCGGGGCCGGCCTGTCCGGCCAGGGCGCGCAGGAAGTGGCCGGTGAGGTCGTCGGGGTGCGGGGCGAGGTCGGCCAGGGTGCCCTCGTCGGGGGCGACGGCGCCGGCGGGCAGGCGCACGGTGCCCTCGGGGGTGTGCAGGGTGTTGTCGGCGAAGGGCAGGAGCTCGTCGGCGCCGGCGCTGTTGTGGGCGAGCCACACGGCGCGCCCGGCCACCCGCGGGGCGAGGTGGCGCAGGGTGTCCAGCGGGGCGGCGGCGCAGACGCCGGTGAGCTGGGCGGTGACGGGGACGGTGGCCAGCAGCGGGCCCAGGGTGTTGAGGAACGCGCCGAAGGGTTTGAGGGTGAGCGGGTACAGGACGCGGGCCAGGCGGGTCAGGGCCGGGGGGTAGACGTGGGGGCCGGCGAAGGCGATGCCGTGGCGGGCGAGGTGGTCGGCGGTGGCGGCGTGGCCGGAGGTGAGGGTGATGCCCAGGCGTTCCAGGAGGTCGACGGAGCCGGCGGCGCTGGTGTAGGCGCGCGAGCCGGTCTTGACGACGGGGATGCCGATGGCGGCGGCGGTCAGGGCGGCGGCGGTGGAGAGGTTGAAGGTGGCGGGGCCGCCGCCGGTGCCGACGATGTTGACGCTGTGGGGGTGGGCGGGCCCGGGGTCGGGGGCGCGTTCGGTCAGGGAGGCGGTGAGGGCGGCGAGGGTCGCCGGGTCGGGCAGGCGGGTGGTGAGGCTGGCCAGCAGGGCCGCCGCCTGGGCCCGGTCGCTGTCGCGGGCCGGGCCCAGGGTGCGCGGTTCCAGCCGGTCCCACCACGAGCGCCAGGCGTCCAGGGGGACCGGGCGGCCGGCGAGGAGTGCGGTGAGGGCCGGGTGCATGGGTCAGCCGCCCACCGTGGCGGTGGCCGCGGTGCGGCGCTGGGTGATGAAGGCGTCGATGGCGGTGACCGAGCGGAAGTTGTTGGGGTCCAGGTCGGTGTCGTCGACGGGCAGGGAGAAGTGGTCCTCGACCCAGGCGATGAGCTTGAGGACGCCGAGGCTGTCGATGACGCCGTCGGAGAGCAGGTCGTGGTCGTCGGCGAGCTGGTCGGCGCTGACGTCGGGCAGGAACTCCTCGATCAGGAACCGCTTGATCTGGGCGATGTTGCTCATGGCGGCAACTCCCTTGCGTGGGTACGGGTTTCGGATATGCGGGACGGAAAACCAGGGGGGCCGGACCGGGCCGGGCCGGGGGTCAGGGGCCGGGGCGGGCCGGGGTCAGGCGGGCCGGGGGTCAGGGGCGGGCAGGACGGCCTTGCGGTCGACCTTGCCGGTGGCGGTCTTGGCGAGCGGCTCGTCGTGGATGGCGAGCTTCTCGGGGACGGCGGCGCGCGGCAGGTTGCGCGCCAGGTGCTCGCGCAGGACGAGGGTGTTGAGGGCGGAGCCGGGGGCGCGCTGGACGGCGGCGTGCAGGCGCTTGCCGGTCAGCGGGTCGGGGGCGGCGGCGACGGCCGCCTCGCGGACCTCGGGGTGGGCGAGCAGGACGCGTTCGACCTCGGCGGTGTTGACGGCCACCCCGCGGACCTTGACCTGGAAGTCGGAGCGGCCGGTGAGGTGGACGCGGCCCTGCTCGTCGCGGGTGACGAGGTCGCCGGTGCGGAACCAGCGCCGCCCGTCGCCGGCGCCCTCGGGCTGGGTGGTGAAGCGCCCGGCGTCGCGGGAGCGGTCCAGGTAGCCGGCGGCCTGGAAGGGGGTGGAGACGTACAGTTCGCCGCTGCCCGGGCCCTGGACGCGGGTGCCGTCGGGGGCGGCGATCAGGGTGCGCACGCCGGGCAGCGGGGTGCCGATGGGCACGGGCAGCGCGGCGGCGGCGTCCAGGCGGTCCAGGCGGTGCAGGAAGCTGTCGTTGGTCTCGGTGCAGCCGTAGATGTTGTACAGGCGGGCGTTGGGCAGCAGGGCGGGCAGCGCGGCCAGGGTGCGGGCGTCGACGGCGTCGCCGGTGAACGCGGCGTGCTCGACGCTGTCCAGGAGCGGGGCGCCGCCGGCGGCCTGGACCAGCAGGGCGTAGGCCAGCGGCACCGCCTGAAGGACGTGCGGGCGGTGGCGCACGAGCAGGTCGAGCAGGTGGCGGGCGTTGAGGGCGTGCGCGGGGTCGACGAGCAGGCAGGTCCCGCCGGCGGCGAGGGTGGCCCACACGTCGAGCAGGGCGAGGTCGAAGTTCAGCGGCGCGTAGTTGGCGACGACCCTCCCCGGCCCGAGGTCGAAGGTGTCGTGGGCCCAGGCCGTGAACCGGTCGACGCGGCCCTGCGCCAGCGGGACGATCTTGGGCAGGTCGGTGGAGCCGGAGGTGGTGAGCATGAACGAGGTGCCGGCCGCCAGGGTGGGCACCGGCGCGGGCCGGGGCAGCGCGGGCAGCACCGGGACGTCCTGGCCGGCCGGGGCGAGCAGGCGCCGGGCGCCGGCCTGCGCGAACAGGGCGGCCAGCAGCGCCGGGGCCAGCTGCGGGGAGGGCAGCAGGAACGGGCGGCGCTCGGTCAGGCAGGCCAGCACCAGGGCGACCGCCTCGGGCGACTTGACGGCGAACAGGCCCACCGGCTCCCCCGGCGCCAGGTCCAGGGCGTTCAGGCGCTCGCGTTCGGTCTCGGCCAGCGCGGCGAGCTCGCCGTAGGAGACGGTGCGCTCGTGCCACAGCAGGGCCGGCGCGTGGGGCCGGGTGCGGGCGTGGGCGGTGAACGCGTCCGGCAGCGGCAGCGGCGCCAGGGCGGCCTCGGTGTGCGTGGTCATCGTCTCGGCGGTCGTCGTCTCGGAGGCCGTGGTCTCGGCGGTCGTGGTCTCGGCGGTCATCGGGTTCACTCCCCCGCCGGCGCGATCCGCGCCCAGCCGGCCTTGACCGCGGTGCCCGCGCCGGTGGCGACGGTGAAGCGCACCACCGCGCCGCCGTCGTAGGACTGCAAGGCCAGGCGCAGCTCGCTGCCGGTGGGGGTGGGGGCGGCGAAGCGGGCGCCCAGGGCGGTGAGGCGGGCCGGGTCGCCGCCGGCGTGGCGGTCGGTGATCTCCTCGGCGGCCAGGGCGATGAGGTGCATGCCGTGGGCGATGGCGGCGGGGAAGCCGGCGGCGCGGGCGGCGTCGTCGTCGAGGTGGATCGGGTTGAGGTCGCCGGAGGCGTGGGCGTAGGCGGTGGTGTCGGCGGCGGCGAGGGTGCGGGTGAGGGTGTGGGGCCCGGTGTCGGGGGTGGTGCCGGGGTGGGCGGCGGGCCGCGGGGTGCCGTACGGGTCGGTGCGGGTGGCGCCCAGGAGCAGGGCGGCGGTGTGCAGGTCGGCGACGGGGGTGCCGGCGGGGTCGGTGAGGCGGGTGGTCAGGGCCAGGCGCAGGCCGCGGGCCTCGCGGCGTACGGCGTCGACGGTGACGGTGACGTCGAGGTCGCCGGCGGCCAGGGGGGTGTGGGTGTGGATCTCCTGGGCGAGGTGGACCACGCCGGTGAAGCCGTCGTCGCCGGCGGTCAGGGCGGTGACGGTGTGCTGGGCGAGGGCGTGGGCGGCGACGAAGGGGTGGGCGGGGCTGGCGCCGGTGCGGGCGGGGGCGGGCAGGCCGGTGCGGGCGGTGGCGCGGTAGGCGGCCAGGTCCCGCGCGGTGACGGTCAGGCGGGTGCGCGAGGACGGCGGCGCGGCGGGCGCGGGCAGGGCCGTGTCCGGGTCCGCGGGTGCGGGTGCGGTCGCGGGTGTGGGTGTGGGTGTGGTCGTGGTCATAGCGGGGTCACCACCAGGGTCGCGTTGTGGCCGCCGAAGCCGAACGAGTTGGACAGGGCCGCGCCGGCGGGGACGGGGCGCGGGCGGCCGTGGACGACGTCCAGGTCCAGGCCCTCCTCGGTCTGCTCGTGGTTGGCGGTGGGAGGGACGTGCCGGCTGTTCATGGCCTGGACGGCGGCGATCAGTTCGACGGCGCCGGCCGCGCCGATCAGGTGGCCGACGGCGCCCTTGGTGGAGGTGACCGGCACGCCGTGGGGCCCGAACACGGTGCGCAGGGCGGCGGCTTCGGCGCGGTCGTTGTGCACGGTGGAGGTGCCGTGGGCGTTGACGTGGGCGATGTCGGCGGCGCTCAGGCCGGCGTCGGCGAGGGCGGCGCGCATCGCGGTGACGGCGCCGGCGCCGTCGGGGCGCGGGTTGGACAGGTGGTAGGCGTCGGAGCTGGAGCCGTACCCGGCGAGCAGGGCGTAGGGGGTGCGGGCGCGGGCGCGGGCGTCGTCCAGGCGTTCCAGGACGAGGAAGCCGGCGCCCTCGCCCATGACGAAGCCGTCGCGGGCGGTGTCGAAGGGGCGGGAGGCGCGGGCGGGGTCGTCGTTGCGCTGGGAGTGGGCGCCCAGGTTGCCGAACGCGGCGAGGGTGACGGGTGACAGGGTGGCCTCGCAGCCGCCGGCGATGACGACGTCGGCGCGTCCGCTCTCCAGCAGCAGTACGGCGTGGCCGATCGCGTCGGCGCTGGAGGCGCAGGTGGTGGCGACGGTCAGGGCCGGGCCGTCCCAGGCCAGGCGCATGGCGATCTGCGCGGCGGCGGCGTTGGGCATGGTGACCAGCGGCATCAGCGGGGAGACGCGCAGCGGCCCGTGCTCGGTGTAGAGGGCGGACTCGCGGTCGCTGGTGGTGCGTCCGCCGACCGCGTTGCCGACCACGATCGCGGCGCGTCCGGGCCCGGGTTCGGGGCTGCCGGCGTCGCGGTGGGCGGCGAGGGCGGCGAGGGTGCCGTAGAGGGCGAACGGGTCCAGGCGGCGGGCGTCCTTGGCGGGGACCGGGCCGTCCTGGGGCAGGTCGGTGACGCGGCAGCCCAGGCGGACGCGGTGGCGGGCCAGGGCCGGGTCGGTCAGGGCGGTGGCGGTGGAGCGTCCGGAGGCGACGGTGCGCCAGAACTCCTCCACGGTGTGGCCGGCGGGGCTGACCACGCCCAGGCCGGTGACGGCGATCGGCGGGCGGGTGCGCGGGGCCATGGCTTCGTCTCCTCTCTTGGGGGCGGGGGTGGCCGGGGGGTCAGATCAGGCCGGTCTGGGCGGCGGCGGTCAGGAACGCCTCGGCGGCGAAGTCGATGTCGGCCGGGGTGTGGCGGGCGGTGACCGCGATGCGCAGCCGGGCCAGGTCGTTGGGCACGGCGGGGGTGACGACGGGCAGGCCGATGACGCCGGCCTTGCGGCAGGCGGTGGCGTAGTCGTAGGCGGCGTCGTCGCTGCCGGCGATGACGGGCAGGACGGCGGTGGAGGAGTCCATGGTGGAGATGCCGGCGTCGTTGAGGCGGGTGCGCAGGCGCTGGGCCTGGGTCTGGATGTGGGTGACGCGTTCGGGTTCGCGGCGCAGGATGCGCAGGCTCTCCAGGGCGGCGCCGGTCTGGGCGGGGCCCAGGGCGGCGGAGAAGAGGAAGGGGCGGGCGGCGTAGCGCAGGTGGCCGATGAGGTCGTGGCTGCCGGCGATCCAGCCGCCCATGGAGGGGATGGCCTTGGAGAGGGTGCCGAGTTTGACGTCGACGCGGACCTTGTGGTCGAAGTGTTCCTCGATGCCGCCGCCGGTGGCGCCGATGACGCCCAGGGCGTGGGCCTCGTCGACCATGAGGAGGGCGTCGTAGCGGTCGCAGACCTCGCGCAGTTCGGGCAGCGGGGCGATGTCGCCGTCCATGGAGTAGACGCTGTCGACGATGACCAGGCGTACGCCGGTGGGGGCGGCGGCCTTGAGGCGGCGTTCGAGGTGGTCGACGTCGTTGTGGCGGAAGCGGGTGACGGTGGCGCCGGACAGGCGGCAGCCGTCGACGATGGAGGCGTGGTCGTACTTGTCGATCAGGACGGTGTCGCCCTGGCCGACGAGGGCGCCGACGGTGCCGACGTTGGCGGCGTAGCCGGAGCCGAAGACGAGGGCGCGTTCGCGGCCGGCGTAGCGGGCGACCTCGGCTTCGAGTTCCTCGTGCAGGGGGATGGTGCCGGCCAGGGCGCGCACGCCGTGGTTGCCGGTGCCGTAGACGTCGACGGCGGCCTTGGCGGCGGCCACGACGCGTTCGTCGCCGGCCAGGCCGAGGTAGCTGTAGCCGGACATCATGAGCAGGCGCTCGCCGTCGAGGTCGCAGTAGGCGCTGTCGCGTTCCATGGTGTAGGCGACGAAGCTGTTGCGCCGGGAGGGGTCGGACTCCAGTGCGGCCACGCGGGCATTCGTTGCGGCCAGCTTCGGCTCCAGGCGGTCCCATGCTCCGGTGGCGTTCACGGTGTTTCTCCTTCACGGCTTCGCGGTTACGGCGTCACGGTCTTCGGGGTGTCGCGGTCTTCGGGTGTCGCGGTCTTCGGGGTGTCGCGTCTTCGGGTGTCGCGGTCTTCGGGGTGTCGCGTCTTCTGGTGTCACGGTCTTCCGCCGGTTTCGCGGTCTTTCGCGGTCCGCGGGGTTCGGCGGGTTTTCCGGGGGGCGGCGCGGCGTGCTTTTCTCGTCCGGGTTCGTTTCCGGTTTCCGTCCGGTTTGCCGCCGGGCGTATTCCGGTTCTTTTCCGGCCCGATACGGTGCGGGGTGGGCGCGGGATGGTTCGGGGGCTGCTTCGGCCGGGCTTTCTCGAAGCCTTCACGCGGGGTGCTCAAGGATGGCTACATTTCTACGGCAGGATGCGCAAGGCGTCCGCAATAGCCGCTTCCCCGGCCTGCGGGAACGTTCTGACGTGGGAAAACCTTGCGTCCACGACGCATCGACCGGCCGGCGGGTATGTTTTCGCGGCCGGTGTTGACACCGCGCATCGCGGCGAATGTATGGTCGAAATCCGCCGAAACCGAACGGCTGGTCGGCGGGAATTGCGCTGTTCCGGGTTTCCCATGCCGACGGCCGGCACGGGCCGTCGCTTCCGCTTTGACTCAAGGGGGTTGGAGCTACGTTGAACGGCTTCAGGGAAGACAGTCCGTCCGGCAGATCGGGGGTGCGGCGATGCTGATCCGCCTCACCGGTCTGGTGGCGATCGAGCACGAGGACGGTGCCCCGCAGCACCTGTCCAGCGCCCAGGCCCAGGTGGCGTTCGCCCGCCTGGTGCTGGAGCGCTCCAGCGGCACCAGCCGCGACCAGCTGGCCGACACCATCTGGCCCGACGGCCTGCCCGACACGTGGGCCTCCGCGCTGCGCAGCGTGGTCAGCCGGGTGCGGGCCTTCGTCACCGACCCCGGGCAGGGGCCCGGCGCGACGCCGCTGATCGCCCAGGGCGGGCGGTACGTGCTGCGCCTGCCGGCCGACGCGGCGGTGGACCTGGAGGCCGCCGCCTCGGCCGTCGGCGAGGCCGGCGAGGCGCTGGCGGGCGGCGGGCACGCGGTGGCCCAGCAGCTGGCCGCCGGGGCGCTGGCCAACCTGCGCGGGGCGTTCCTGCCCGACCACGAGGGCGAGTGGGCGCAAGGGGTGCGCGAGCACGTGGAGGAACTGCGCATCAGCGCGCTGGAGACCGCGAGCCTGGCCGCGTCCGCGCTCGGCGAGGAGCACCACGCGCTGCGCTGGGCCGACGAGGCGGTGCGCCGCGCCCCGTTCCGCGAGAGCGCCTACCGCTGCCGGATGGAGGCGCTGGCCGCCTCCGGCAACCGCGCCGAGGCGCTGCGCTGCTACCAGCAGCTGCGCCAGGTCCTGGCCGAGGAACTGGGCATCGACCCGGCCGCGGAGAGCCAGGAGCTGTACCTCGCCCTGCTGCGCACCCCCACCCCGGTGCCGCCCGCCCCGGCGGCGGTGCGCCCGGTGGACCCGGTGCTGATGGGCATCTTCGAACCCCTGGCGCTGGCCCGGCTGCCGCGTCCGGCACCGGCCGCGCCGGCCCGCGCGGCCTGAGCCCCGCAGGGGCGGGGCCGGGGTCCGCTCCCGGTTCCGCCCCTCCCCTTTCCGGTCCCGTCCCGCCCCTTTTCCGGTTCCGTCCGTCCCCTTTTCCGGCTTCCCGTTCCGTCCGGCCCGATCCCGGGTTTCCCGTCCCGTCCCGTCCCGTCCCGTCCCCGGTTTCCGGTCGGCGGTTGCTCCGGGCGACGGCCGCCTCCTCCCGTGGGGGCGGCCGTCCGGCGCGCCGCCGGGCGCGCGGTCCGTCCGCCCGGCGCCCCGGGCCGTTCCCGCAACCGCCCGCCGGCGCCCTGCCGCCGCCGCACGCGCCCCCGCCCCGGGGCCCGCGCCGGGCCCGCGTGACGGCGGGGCGGGGCGAACACCCTTTCCCCTCCCGGCACTTGCCGCCCCTCCTCCGGCGCCGTGCGTACGGCGGTGCGTGCGGCGGTGCGTGCGGCGCCGGGGCGCGGGGCGCGGCCCGCTTCCCGCCCGCTCCCCCAGGCGCCCCGGGCCCGGGCCGGCTCCCGCGGGTGTGTTGCGGAGGTGTTGCGGTGCGCGTGGCAGATGGGTCGGGCGTAGTAGCGTCGGGGCGTGAAGTCGCGCGCACGGCGCGGTTTTTGACCATCGGACGGACGGGGGTCGAGTGGGGAAGGGGTGGTGGGTGTGGGACGGGCACGCGTGGCGGCGCGGATGATCGTGCACCCTGGTGTGGAGGACGTGAGCGTCCAGAAGGTACTGGAGGCGCTCGCTGATCCGGCCCGCCGGTCGGTGGTGCGCACGCTCGCGCACTCCAGGGCCGATCTGAGTTGTGGTTCCTTCGAGCTGCCGGTCGGGCGTTCGACCTCCAGCCACCACTTCAGTGTGCTGCGCGAGGCGGGACTGCTGCGCCAGTACTACGTGGGAACGACCAAGATGAACGCGCTGCGCAGCGAGGAGCTGGAGGTGCGCTTCCCGGGCCTGCTGACGGCGGTGGTGGCCGCCGCGGACGCGGAGGTGCGGGGGGTGGCGCCTTCCTGAGGACGGGCCGGCAGGCGGCCGCGGGCCCCGGCGGGTGCCGGGGCCGGCGGCGGTCGGTGCGCTTGTGCGGCACGGGAGTTCGCGGCTCCGGGCACGGGCGGGCGCCGCGCCGTCCGGCGGCCGGCGGTCCAACCCCCGTGCCGGGCGCGGACGGTGCCGTCACCGGCGTCGTGCGGATCCGCCGCGGCCGCGGGGCCCGCTCCGGCAGTGCCGAGGGGCGGCGCGTAGGCTGCACGTCCATGATCGGGAACGACGACGGCCGGACCCCGGACGCGGCCACCGAGGACGGTGCGGGCGGTGGCGGCGGCGCGGACGGTGGCGGCGGTGCGGGCGGTGCGCGGGACTGGGCGGACACCCTGCGCTGGGCCCGGGAGGCGCTGGCGCCCGGCGAGCGGATCACCCGGGTGAGCGCGCTGCGGGGCGGCTGGACCTCGCGGATGCGCCGCCTGGACGTCGAACGCCCCGACGGCGCGGGCCCGTACGCGCTGGTCCTGCGCTCCTTCGTCAAGCCGTTCTACCGCCGCCACGCCCCGGCGCTGCTGGCCCGCGAGGCCGGCGTGCTGCGCCTGCTGGAGGGCGGCGCCGTCCCGGCCGCGCGGGCGCTGGCCCTGGACGCGCACGGCGCGTCCTGCGACCACCCGTCGCTGCTGACCACGCACCTTCCCGGCAGCGTGCGCCTGGACCGGGACCGGGACGCCCACCGGCGCGCGGACCTGCTGGCCGGTCACCTGGCCGCCGTCCACGCCCTGGACGTCGGCGAGGCCGGGCGCCCGCGCGCCTGGCAGGCGTGGACGGCCCCCGACCTGGTGCGCGTGCCCGCGGACACCGCCCGCCCCGCACTGTGGGCGCGGGCGGTGGAGGAGATCCGCCGCGAGGCCCCGGCCCACCGCTCCTGCTTCCTGCACCGCGACTTCCACCCCGGCAACGTGCTGTTCACCGGCGCCGGGGACACCCTGGCGGTCAGCGGGATCGTCGACTGGGTGGAGACCTCCTGGGGCCCGGCCGACCTGGACGTCGCCCACTGCGCCACCGCCCTGGCCCTGCTGCACGGCCCCGACGCCGGCCTGACCTTCGCCGACCGCTACCGCGCGGCCGGCGGCGCCCTCGCCCCGGACCGCGACCACCTGTACTGGCGGCTGCTGGACGCCCTCGCCTTCGCCCCCGACGCGCACAAGGTCGCCGTCCCCTGGCGCGACCTGGGCCGCACCGACCTGACCCCGCCCGCCCTGACCGGGCACCTGGAGGACTACCTGCAAGCCCTGTTCGACCGCTACGCCTGACCGGCCCGGGGCCGGGCCCTCTCCGCCACCGGCCCCCACCGCCCGCCTGTCCGCCCGTCCGCCCGTCCGCCCGTCCGCCCGTCCGCCAAGAGCCTTCACCGGCCTCCCCGCCCGGGCCCGTGGCGGTCCGGCGGCGGGCGCAGCATGACGGTCCCTCCCCCGCCCGTCCCCGCGCCGCGTCCCCTCCCCCTCGGCCCGTCCGTCGGCCCGCCGGTCCGTCAGGGGCCTTCACCGGTTCCCCCGCCGGTTCCGGGTGCGGGGGTGTCCGGGTGCGGGGCGAGGGGGCCCGCGTGGGCCAGTGGCGGGGCGATGGCCTGGGCGTCGGCGCCCTGGCCGACCCACAGGCCGATCAGCAGTGCGGCCGTGGCTTCCAGGAGGTGGGCGCGGGCCAGTGGTCCGGCGGCCAGCGGTTCGCTGCCCGTGTCGCGGACCAGGGCGGCGACGGTGGCCAGCGCGTGCGGGTCGTCCCCGCACAGGGGTACGGCCAGTGCGCGGCCGTCGAAGACCGGCGGGCGCGGGTGCCACACGCCGGCGTGGCACAGGTTGAACGCCTTGACCACGTGCGCGTGGGGTGCGGCGGCCGCGATGCGTTCGGCGGCCGAGGGGCCTGTCCCGGTGGCCAGGGTGAAGCCGGGCGCGACGGGGTTGGAGCAGTCCACCACGGTGCGGCCCGCCAGTGTGCCGGCGCCGGCCGCGGCGACCTCGGCCGCCGCCTGGTGGGGCAGGGCCAGCAGGACGGCGTCGTCGCCGTGGCACAGTGCCTGGTGCACGCCGCCCCACCGGGTGCCGTGTCCGGTGTCGGCGGCGGCGTGGCGGGCGCGGTCGCGGTCGCGTCCGCCCAGCAGTACGTCGTGTCCGGCGTGGGCCCAGGCCCCGCCCAGGGCCCGGGCCATCGCCCCGGTGCCCACGATCCCGATCCTCATGGTGTCGCCATCCCCTTGCCGGTGCCGGTGGTCGTCCCCGTTTCGTGCTTCGACGGTAGGGCGGTGCCCGGGCACCGTCCGGTACGCGGGCGGTCAGCGGGGTTTCCTCACCGGCTGCCGTGCCCGTCCGGTCGTCGGCCTGCCCGCCCGCGCCCCGGGGCCCGGTGGTGCTGCGGGCGCGCCGCGCCGGGGTCCGTGCCGTCCGGGGCGGTTGTGCGCGGGGATCGGCGGGATCGGTCCGAAGGTCCTGGACCGGTCGTGGTCACGGTTGCGGGGCGCGGGGCCGGTGGAGCGCACCGCCCGTCCCGGTCCGCCGCCGCACGTCGACCACGCGCTCACCGCGCCGGGCCGCACCCTGCCGGGCGGCTGGGCGGCTGCCCACGGCGACGGGGTCGCCGGGCACCCGGTCCTGAGCCCAGGCCGGGTCCGGGCCCGGGCCCGGGTCCGGGTCCGGGTGTCCAGGCGGCGTGCGGGTCCGCCGTCGGCTCCACGGCGCCGGCCACGGTTCGGGGGTCCCATGGGCTGTCATCGGATCAGGGACCATGACACCGCGAGTCCGCCCGATCGCCGGTCGGCGCCGGTCGGTCCGGCTGTGACGGACAGGACAGGCGGCCCGGCACCGCGGCCGCGCCGGGCACACCGCCCCCGGGAGAGGTCGGCTGAGGCAGCCCTTCCTTCTGTCCGAGCGTCAACAGCGGCACCGTTGCGTCAGGCCCGAGGGCTGCGGCGCGGCAGCGTCATCGGCCTCGTGCGTGCTTACGCCGCAGGAGTGAGAGGGTTGGCTGGTGACCGATTATCAATGCGGGTCGTGCTCCTATGGGAGCAACGATCCCGGTGAGCTTCGACAGCACTCCCGCCGGACCGGGCACGTCGGCATCCGCAAGGAGGACGGCGTCGAGACCCCTGGGGCCGGTGAGGCCGCGGAAGAGGCCGCACCGACCGAAGGCAGGTCCGGCAGAGGCCGGGTCGCGGCCAGGGCCGGCTTCGTCCTTCTGGCCGCTGTCTCGATCGGGGCTCTCGCCTGGAGGAACAAGGAACTGCTGGCCGAGCTGACGGAGTCGGCGGCGGAGAACGAGTACCTGAAGTCTGCCAGCGGCGCGGGAACCACGCTCAACGGCTATCGCGGACGCTGAGTTCGGCGTCCGGGCTCCGCCCGTGATCAGCCCGGCGAGCTGACCACGGGCCTCGTCGTTGCTCGGACGGCGGGACGGCTGAGCCGCGGCTCTCACAGGGACGCCCCGGCTCCGGGGCTGCGAGCCGGGGCGTCCCCCGTACGGCCGGGACGGACCGGGTGCTCCGGGACCGGATCCAGGCCAGGAAGGGATGGGCTGGTGCGCGTCGTGCTCTTCCGACCGCCGGTGTTCGGGCGGGAGTCGCCGGCCGATTCGCTGGCCGGGGCCCTGGGCGTGCCGCAGGTCCGCTTCGGCGACCTCATGCGCACGCACCTCTCCCGGGGCACCGCACTGGGGATCCGGGCCGCCGGGATCATCGCCTCCGGCGGGCCGTTCCCCGACGGGCTTTTCACCGAGGTCGTCCGCGACCACCTGCGCCGGTCGGCGCATGCGGGCTTCCTCTTCGTCGGGCACCCGCACAGCGCCGCCCGGGCACTCGCCCTGGACGGGGTGCTCCGTGAGCTCGGCGAGCCCCTCGACAGCGTGCTTCACCTGCGTCTTCCCCAGGCGCAGGCGGCCCGCCACACCCACCGCGACGACCGGGCCCGGCGCCGGATCGAGTCCCACGAAGCGATGCTGGAGCCCGTCACCCGGTACTACGCCGGGCAGGGCCTGCTCGTCACGGTCGACGCCGTCGGCACGTCCGACGACATGACCGGGCGCGCGCTCACCGCGCTGCGGGAGCACAGCCGCCGGCCCCGCCCGGGGACGGGGGCGTCGTAGCGCCCGCCCGGCAAGGACCGGACCGGCGGCTCCGCCCGGCCGGTCGACCTGCCCGGCGGTTGTCCTGCGGCGGCCCGCCTCGCGGTCGCGTCCTCGGCGCCGTACGACCGGACCCCCGCCCGGCCGGGGCCGCTGTGCTAGCAGGGCTCGGCGGAGCGGAACTCGCTGCCGGAGACCCGGTCGCCCGGCTCGAGTCCGAAGCCGGCGCCGGTGAAGTTCGGGCCCTCGAAGACGCACCACCCGCGGACGTCGTTGTTGACCGCCCCGGTGGCCGGCGGCTTGATCGCCGGGGTGGCCTCGGTCAGCACCCGTCCGTCGTCGAGACAGAGCCCGAAGGTGCGGGGACAGGCCGCCCGGGGTGCGGCCGGCGCCTGGACGGCGGGCAGGGCGGCCGTGGTGAACAGCGCCGCGCCGGCGGCGAGGAGCAGCGCGATCCGTCGTGTCGTACGGGTCGTGGGAAGGCCTTTCGTCGGGTTGTCGTCCATCGGTCGCCCCCGCCTGGTGCGGCGGCGGGCCCGCGGCCCCGCCCCGGTACGCGTCCGTGCGGGCGGCCCGTACGGGGTGTGTGTCCGCGCGACGGGGTGCTGCGCGCCGGGAGTCGGCGGGCGGTGGCGTCGGCGGGCGTGCCGGGCGGGGGGCGTGTGTTCGGGGGTGCGGACCGGCGCTCATCCTGTCCGGGCCGTGGCGCGCCCCGTCGTCCACCGCGCGGCGGGGATCTCCGAAGGGGCGATCCGGATCACCCGAATCGCGCCCGGCCGCGCGGGGCCGTGCGGGGCCGTGCGAGGCCGTGCGGGCGCGGGGGTGTGCTCCTGGCGGTCGGTACGGGCCTGACGGCCTGTCCGCCGTGCGGTGACACGGACCCTGGGTCCCGGGCGGCGCGGCCGCCCGAACCGCGCGGCACCGCCGAGGGCCCCCGGGTCCCCGGGCTCCCGCCACGGGTGCGGGGACGGGCGCGGTACCGAGGCGGCGGCGCGGCAGGACGGCGGCCACGGCGGCGGGTGGCGGTTCGGGCGGCCGGGCTCCGTGCCGTCCACCGCGCCGCCCGGCCACGCGCCCGGCTCCCGGGGCGTCCGGGTCCGGGCGGGTGCGGGCGGGTCCGGTCAGGGCGTTGCGGGGGCCGTCCGCTGTCCCTGCTCGTGGCGGGCCCCGGACTCGGCCCCCACCCCGGCCCCGGCTCCCGGGACGGGGGCGGGGCCGAGGCGGCGGCGCAGCAGGACGGCGGCGAGGGCGGCTGCGGCCAGGGCGGCGGCGGCCAGGGGGAGGTGGCGGGGGCCGGTGGTGGTGACGATGAGGCCGCCGGTGGTGGTGCCGAGGGTGATGCCGAGGTTGGAGAAGGAGATGAAGAGGCTGTTGCCGAACTCGGGGGCGTCGGTGGCGTCCTGGGCGAGCCAGGCCTGGGCGGTGGTGAGTCCTCCGCCATGGAGGGCGCCCCACAGCAGGAGGGTGGCGAGCATGGGGGCGAGGTGGGGGCCGGTGGTGTCGATGAGGAGGTAGAGGGCGAGGTAGAGCAGGGGGTAGGCGGTGGCGGTGCGGGTGAGGCCGCGTTCCAGGAGGCGGCCGAAGGCGAGGTTGCCGGCGGTCATGAGGATGCCGAAGGCCATCAGGGCGGGGCCGGTGAGGGAGGCGTCGAGGCCGGTGACGTGTTCGAGGTATTCGGCGATGTAGCCGTAGCCGCAGAACATGGCGGCGAAGACGAGGGTGACGGCGGTGGTGGAGGCCCACAGGCGGGGGCGGCGCAGGATGCGCAGTTGGCCGCGGTAGGTGGGGCGGGCGGTGTCGGGCAGGTCGGGGAAGAAGGCGAGGATCGCGGCGCAGGCGAGGAGGTTGACGGCGGCGGCGCTCCAGAACGCGGCGGGCAGGGTGAGGTGGTCGGCGAGGTAGGAGGTGAGGGGGACGCCGAAGGCGAAGCCGGCGGTGACGCCGGCGAAGACGGTGGTGGCGGCGCGGGCCTGGCGTGCGGGTGGGGCGAGGCGGGTGGCGGCGGTCAGGGCGAGGGCGAAGAAGACGGGGTGGAAGAGGGCGGGCAGGACGCGGAAGGCGAGGAGGAGGGGGAAGGAGTGGGCGAGGGCGTAGACGGCGTTGGAGACGGCGAAGACGGCCAGGGCGGTGGCGAGGACGGCTTTGCGGGGCAGGCGGGAGGCGAGGAGGACGCCGACCGGTCCGGTGGCGGCGACGGTGAGGGCGAACGCGCCGACCAGCCATCCGGTGGTGGCGGGGGTGGTGTGCAGGCGTTCGGCCAGGCGGGGCAGGACGCCGATGACGCCCATCTCGGTGGTGATGATGCCGAAGACGCCCAGGGCCAGGGCGGCGATGGCTAGGGGTGCGGGGCGGGCGGGCGCGGGTGCGGGTGGTGTGGTCACGGCAGCCTCCAGGACATGACGACAAATCTAGATAGTTAGATGGGTTCGGGGCGGGAAAAGGGGCGCCCTCGCGCGGGCGCCCCGTCAGGCCGGGCGGGCCGGGGTCAGAGTTCGTCGCGGACGTAGGCGGCGAACGCCGCGATCGTCTCCTCGTCGCGCCGGTAGAAGGTCCACTTGCCGACGCGTTCGGACACCAGCAGTCCGGCGTCGCGCAGGATCTGCAGGTAGCCGGAGACCACCGACTGGGCCAGGCCCGAGCGTTCGCGGATGTCGGTGACGCACACGCCGATGTGGAAGCCGACGCCGCGCTCGCGGTAGTACGCCTCGTCGAAGTAGAGCTCGGGCGTCTTGAGCCAGCGCAGGAAGTCCGCGCGCGCCGGGTTGGCGAGCGCCTTGTGTACGGCCAGGGGGTCCACCGCGCGCTCCTTCCGCCGTCCGGCCCGGCAAGGACGTATCTAATATTCTGGATACGACCCGGGGTGTCAAGGCGGCCCGGCCCGCCCCCGGGCGCACCGGAAGCCGGCCCCCTGCGCCCCGACGCCTGCACACCCGCGCACCCGCGGCGGACGGGCCGCACCCGCACGCGGCCCTGCCGCCCGCCGGCCCCGCTCCCCGCGCGAGCCCCTGCGAGGGCCCGCCCGCGCGGGCACGCGGACCGCGAAGTCCCGCGGATCCGCGCAGGTCCTAGCCCAGTTCCAGTTCCCCGACCGTCTGGTCCCCGCTCGTCTCCCCCGTCGGCCGGAACCCGAGGCCCAGGTAGAACCCCTCGGGGCCGTCCCCGCCCGGGTGCCAGGTGGTGGTCAGGCGGGTGCCGCCGCGGCGGCGGATCTCAGCGGCCACGGCCTCGACCGCGAAGCGGCCGTAGCCGCGGCCCTGTTCGCCGGCCGCGATGTTGAGCCGCCACAGGCCCGAACGGATGTCGGTGCCCCTGCCGTCGCCCGCGAAGTCGATGCCGAGGAAAGCCATGAGGAAGCCGACGGGCCGGTCGCCGTCGAAGACGAGGCGGGGCCACGCGACACCCGGGTGCACGTACGCCTCGGCGAGGGACTTCACGACCGGCGCCACCAGGTGCTCCTGGTCGGGGCGGACCTTCAGGCCGATCGCGGCATCGAAGTTGGCGGCGGTGACCGGTTCCAGTCGGAGCGTCGTCGTCATGCGGGAACCGTAAGCCAGTGGATCAAGTGATTTTCCCGGCGCCGCCCGCATCCCGCGGACGGCGACACCTCCGGCCCCCTCTCCGCTCCACGCCGTGGGGGCCGCACAGCACGGCTCCGGGCCGCACACCCGACCCGACGCACTCGACGAAAGGGACAAGGGCCACCCCACGGACACGAGGACACCAGGGCAGACCGGGGACAGGCCGGGACAGCCCCCGCCCACCGCACGAACCCCGGACACCCCGACCCCGCTCCCCCGCTCCCCGCTCCCCCGCGCGGGAAGTCGACCGGTGCGACTTCCCGCGTGCCGCCGCCACGGGGTGCCCGCGCCCCGGGACCAGGACTCCCCCGCCGGCACAGCCGCACACCCCGCCCGCCAGGCCTCGACCCCCGCCGCACACCCCGACCGCCGCGCCACGCACCGGAAGCCGGCCCCGCCGACTTCCCGCGCACCACCGGACCGGGCCCCGCATCCCCGCAGCCCCGCAGCAAAAATCGAGCGGGCCGACCTCCCACAGGACGGGACCACGACACGGCGAGACCCGCCGGGCACCGCACGACCCGACACGGACGGAGCCAGGACAGGGCACGGGAAGTCGAACGGGCCGACTTCCCACACACCGGCCACTGCGGACACCCCGGGGCCCGCAGCGGAAGTCGAGCGGGCCGACCTCCCACACAACGGGACCACGACACGGCGAGACCCGCCGGGCACCGCACGACCCGACACAGGCGGAGCCAGGACAGGGCACAGGAAGTCGAGCAGGCCGACTTCCCACGCACCACCACTGCAGACACCCCGGGGCCCAGGCCGGACCCGGGGCCTTGCACGCCCCCGCCCGCGAAAGCGCGGCGGGTCTCGGCCCCACCGCGCACCGGGCCGGGCCGCGTCTCTCCTCCCCCTGCGCGGGAAGTCGACCGGAGCGACTTCCCGCGCGGGCTGGCCCGCCGGGCGCCGGACGACCCGGCACGGGCGCACCCGCCCGGACAGGACACCGGACCGGACGGGCAGGCGGGCCGGGTTGGTCAGGGTCCGGGCGGGCCGGGGCGGGGGGGGGCGGGGGGGGGTGGAACGTGGCCGAACACACAAACACAAATGCTAGCCCAACAGACGGGA
>NZ_JBHTRF010000110.1:0-23382 GCF_042796115.1 Kitasatospora sp. NPDC056446
CAGAGGGCCGACGATTCAACCGCAGGACAGCCGGAGCGTCAGTCAGCCGAGGGGTCAGGCCCCCCGAGCGGTGCCACCTACATCCTCACAGTCAGCCGACTGCTGCTCGGCGCCCTGGCAGGCTGGCTGCTTCATTCCGAGATCACCGGCTTGTACGCGGCCGTGGCCGCCGGCGCTTCGGCCCCCGCGCTGCTGCGGCAGGTGGGCTCCCTGCGCACGGTGCAGGAGGTCGTCCAGGGCGTGAGTCCGGATACTGGCGAGCGGAACCCGGATGTTCCGGTAACCGTCCCATCATCAGTGTCGGAGCATCCGCCGATGCCCGTCCAGCCACAGGCCGAGACGACCGGGGAGGTGAGCAGTTGAGCTTCAAACGCCGCTACATGGACTCCCTCCTGTCCGCTGATCCTCATCCCGCCCCGGAGCCGGTGTCGGGGCGGGCCATCACAGGTAACTGGTGGCGGCGCTTCCTGGCATCGCTCCTCGACGTTCCGTCGGTCGGCGAGCCGTCTTCGCACGTGGCCCTGGACACCGCGCCGGAACCCGTCACCGGAGGCCGAGCGGGTCGCCAGGCGCCGAAGACGGTGCTGCGGGCCCGCTTCGAACCCGCGCTACCACCGGTGGCCGCGAGGTCCCGGTCGTGGGGGTGGGCTGTCACGGGGGCCGGCCTGTGTCTGATCGTTGGCTTCTTCGCGCTGGCGGACCGTCAGTCCCCAGGGCGGTTTGCCACCCAGCCCCCGCCGACCCATTGGACCGTGCCTGTCCCGGGCGGCACCAACACCGCGGGGCCGACCCCTTCGACCGTTCCTCTCCCGGGCGGCACCAACACTGCGAGGCCGACGGGGTCGGCTCCGCCGACTCCCAGCGGCACGCCCGGCCAGGTGCTGTGGCAGGGGACCTTGACTTTCCCCTCGCAGCCCGGCTGGGACACCCGCCCGGCGGTGGCGACGCCCGCCACGGCGCTGCTGGCAGGCGAGGCACTGTATCTGTGCGGAGCATGCTCGCCGCAGGTGATGGGTGGCGAATCGCTCACTCCCTGGAACGGGACGCAGCCGCCGACCCTCGACCAGTGCGGCTCCGCGCTGGCGGCGCAGGGGAGAGTGCCGGGGTACGTTTCCCTGCGGGTCGGCCAGATGGGGTGTTTCTCCAGCAAGGCCGGGACTGTCGGCTACTTCACCGTGCTCACGGCGTCGCCCCTTTCAGCGAGCGCGATCATCTGGCACGCATGACGGCGCGCATCCTCCGGTCATGACGACCGCCCCACCCGCTACTTCGAGGCCCCGACTACTACCGCCCGGCGGCCGGAGACCCGCCCGCCGTGTTCCTCGCCGGCGGCATCACCGGCTGCCGGACTGGCCGACCGACCTCGCCGAGCAGCTGCTCGCCGGGGGCCTGGTCGTGTTCAACCCCTGCCGGGCGGACTTCCCTATGACCGACCCGGCCGCGGCCCCGGGCCGGGCCCGCGCCGTGGTGCAGGGTGCGGATCCCGCCACGGCCGGACCAACGCAACCACATCCGGGGATATCCGGCGCTCCCGACAGCTGCCAAGCCCGTTGTCGGCCCGCGCGCCGTGCACTCTCCCGCCATTGTCTGAACCCTCGCCTCGGGGAGTCCGAGGCTCTGACCCGGTTCGGTGTTCGAGGGCGCCGGGCCGGGCCGGCCGGGTTGCGGACGTGCAAGGGCTGCGGGATCCGACTGAGGTCGGAAGGGTTCGGCCGGGGAGGCATTTCAGCGTGCGGTGACCCAGTAGGCCCCGAGCGGGCGGTTGCCGTGCGGTGCGACGACGGCCCGCAGGACGTCGCTCTGGCTGAGGACGAGTTGCCGTACCGGTTCGGGCAGCGCGGCCAACCGTTCTCCTCCGGTGATCAGGTCGAGACAGGCGCTGATCTCCCAGTCCGCGTCCTGGAGTGCGCCGGTGTCGACCGGCCCGTCGCCGTCCGCCGTCCAGCCCGCCTCGGGCAGGAGCCGCAGCAGCGCCTCGCGGGAGAAGGCCGTGCGGATGTTGCCCTCGCCGCGTGAGCCCGCAGCCTCGATCTGGCCCTGGATCAATACTGCGAGCAGGTGCGCCAGCTGGTCGCCGCCGGACGGCGTCAGGTCCCACTCGGCGAACCACAGCCGCCGCGCCCAGGGCCGCACCCGGGCCAGCGTGTCGCGCAGCTGCCCGAGCGAGGCGAAGTACCAGGAGCAGTGGGCGAGCACGACGTGGTCGAAGGCGTCGGAGGGGAAGTCGACCGACAGGTCACGGACATCCGTGCGGAAGCGGAAGTCGATGCGCGGCCCGACCGGGCTCGCCGCGAGCCGGGCCGCCGATTCCCCGAGCGTGACCGGCGCCCCGTAGGTCGGATCGGCGACATCGACGGCCACCACGCGTCCCTGGGGTCCGACAGCCTCCGCGAGGACGGCGGTCATATCGCCCTGCCCGCAACCCAGTTCGAGGACTGTGGATCCGGGCTCGATGTCCCAGCTCTCCACGAGTGAAGCGCGGTGGCGTGTCTGTGTCAGCTGAACATCCGGGCTGTGGTCGGCAGCGGCCATGGTCTTCACGAGCAACGGAATCCTGGCGTGGAGATCGAAGTGCTTCACACAATCCTCGGTGGCTGGTCGGCGAACCGGTGCGGATGAGGGTATGAGACGCCCCTCGGCCGTCCCGATGCCCAAGCAGGTACACCGGAACGTGCCCCGTGGCGGGGCGGCGACATGATGCCGGTGACTCGCGTGGCCCGTGGCCGCAACCGAGATCTTAAACCCATGCCCGCGGAATCGAACCTGTTGTCGGACGTTTGGCCGCTCACGCCGGCCGGCGCGACGGACTGGCTGCTTGAGCCGTGCGGCGACCTGAGCTGTGCGGCGACGGTCCGACCGGGTTCATGCCGTCGGCGATGCCCGATGCGGCCTGGGTGCTCAACGCCGTGGATGAGCACGAGCACGGGCCGGGCGACGTCTCGCATCACGAGTACCGCCAGGCACGTCCGGCTGACGGGAGCACCGCGCGCGACATCGTCGCGGGTGTCGACACGGCGGCCGGCGGGGCGCGGGGCGCGGTGGTGGAGGAGTGGACCGCGGGAGCGGCCCGGTCACGCGCCCGGGTGTGGGGCGGGTGTGTGCGGGGTGTGGGGGGAGTTGAAGGTGAAGGCGCGTGGGGAGGGGCCGTTGTGGCGTAGGTCGGCCAGTCGTTCCAGGGCCTCGTCGATGTCGGGCAGGTGTCCGGCCGGGACCCACCACAGGACCAGGTGCGCCTCGACGTTGCGTTCGAACCACTCGCGTCGGCGCCGCATGGCCTCCAGGTGCCCGCTGCGGTAGGTGAACTCCCACAGCGCCTCCCGGCTCTCCCAGACCGACATGTTGACGATGACGTCCTCGCCCGCCGGGCGCAGGGCGCTCGCGTCGTCCGTCCCGTCCGCGGTGAGCCGCCAGACGAAGCCGGGGGCGGTGTCGGCGGCGGCGTTGATCGGGGAGACCATCTCGACGAACGGCGCGATGCGCGGGTCGTCGACGGGGTGGCGGAGCGTGGCGACGTTGAACTGGGCGAGGTGATGGGAGGTCATGGCGCCATCCCAGCACGGGCCTTCTTTCTATGTCAATCAGAATTGTTTTTAGAAGGCTCGACCACCACGCAGCACTCCCCGGGCCGGGCGTCCATCCGGGCGCGGAGCCCCCCGTCCGCGCCGAGAAGACCCTCCAGGAGTGCGAGGTTCATGCCGCAGACGAGGGGCGGGAAGCGCTCGGCGACGGAGTGGAAGGGGCAGTTGCGCAGGCGAACGGCCCCCTCCTCCAGGCGGGGTTCGTACCCGCGGGCGGCCAGCAGCGCGACGGCCTCGTCGAGCCCCCCGCAGGGCGCGGCCGCTCCGCGCTCGGCCTCCCCCCGCCGCCGCGCGGCCACGCGCAGCCCGTCGTCCAGCCCGGCCCGCTCGGCGGCCTCGGCGAGCAGCTCGGCGGCCGTCCGGTAGTCGCGCGCGGGCAGCGACACCACCCACTCGGCCTGCGCGCGGGTGTACACCTTCGCCGGCCGCCCCGCCCCCGGCCCCGTCCGCCCGGTGAGCCTGCGGCTGCCGCTCTCCAGCAACCCGGCCTCGACCAGCTTCTCCAGGTGGTGCGCCGCCAGTGTCCGTGCCACCCCGACGGCCTCCGCCGCCTCGTTCCGGCCCACCTCGCGACCCTGGGCCGCCACGTACTCGTAGAGGCGGCGGCGCACGGGGTCGTGCAGGGCGGCGATCGCTTCGATGTGCTCCATGCGGGCCATTCTAGGAACAATGACTATTGGAGATAGAGGGGAGAGGGGCGGGCCGCAGGGGCCGGCGGGCCCGGGCGAACGCACCCGGCACCGGGGGAGGCACGGACGCGGCACGGCGTTCGCCCCGCGGTCCGGCGGAGGGAACCGTGCCCGAGGAACCGTGCCCGAGGGAACGGTGGGGTCGACGGAGGGCCGGGCCAATACTCCAGCTGTAGATCTTGATCTTCTGAGTGAGGCTGATCCGCAGACAGAAACGGCCACCGTTGATCATCGTCAGTCGTGTGGACAGACGAAGATCAGCCGGTGGCCGTGGGCCACAGCGCAGACCCTGCCCGCTGGCAGGCGATATTCGAGGGCCTGACGGCCGAGGTCGCGGGCCGGTTCGCCCGGGTGGAACCGCGCCGCCGGGAACGAGCGTTCGTGCTGGGCCTGCTCGCCGAGCTGCCGAGGAAGAACTGCCGGACGATCGCCGAGCACGCCGGGGACACGAGTCCGGCCGGCACGCAGCACCTGCTCAGCCGCGCGTCCTGGGACGCGGACCAGGTACGCGACGACATACGGGCCTTCGTTGTCGACCACCTCCGAGAGGACGGCACCCGCAGGAGCGACAGCGCGCCGTGGACCTCGGGTGCCGAGCTGCGAGTGGGGCCCAACGACGTCTGTTCCAGCGGCGTGCCGGGGTGGGTGAACCGCAAGCGGGTGCTGCTGACCGCCGCACCCTGCCGCGCCGGCGGGAACGTGTACAACGGGCAGCGTGTGGTCGGCAAGGTGACGGCGTCCGACGCCGCCCTGGACGTCGCGGTCATCACGCTCGGCCAGGAGGCGGAGGCCCGGTTCCACAGTGCGGCGTGGAACAGCGACGACAACCGTCCGCTGTACGGGCCCGCGCGGATCGACCCCGGGCACACGGTGTGCTTCTCCGGGTCGACGTCGGGCTACCACGGCGAGCCGGAGGTCACACGCGTCGGCGTGCACACCCCCTCGGGACGCACCGACGCGACGGAGGTGAAGTCCCGCAGCGGCGGGATCGCCGTGGCGAAGGGCGACAGCGGCGGGCCCGCCGTGCCAATCCGCAGGGCGACTCGATGGCGCCGGTCGGCGTGATCATCGCCGGCAACACGGACACCGAAGTCCCTTGTGCCAACACGTCCGGCCCGACGACATGTCGGAGCACGGCCTACTACACCCCGCTCGACCCGATCGTCTCGAAGCTCGGGTTCTCCGCCTTGTAGCAATGCTCCGTCCCGGCGAGAGGGGCGTGGCCGTCCTCGCCGGACGCGACGACGTCGTGGAGGACTTCGCAGCTGGCCTTCTCGTGTCCGTGCCGGCCCGATCCGAAGGGCCGGGCCCTGCGTCGGCCGCGGCTGGGGGCCTCGGGGCCTCGGCATCCGGCGCTGCCGGCAAGAGGCGCCTGCTTGATCGAACCACTCGGCCTCTGCGACAGCCTGGATCGCGGGCGGGGCCAGGTCATGGCCGCGCGGGACCCGGGCCCGGCACCCGGCCCGGGTGAGGACGCAGTCCAACAGTCCAGCAGGTCTCTGTGCCGCCGTAGGGCCCCACCGGCCACTACAGTGCAACGGCGAGCAGGACGCTGGTTCCGAGCCACAGGATGTGCCAGGAAACCGCGCGGGCTTCGCCTACTCCACGCCGGCGGCGATCACGGCCCACGCCCTGGTCGGCGTGTCGTCCAGGCGGAGGTCGAACACGAGGGTGATCGGCCGGCGCTGGTGTGCGTCGCCGCGGAGCACCCGCTCGGTGCGACGGTCGACCTCGTAGTAGAAGCCCTCCGCGTCGACCGCGACGCGGAAGACGACCGGGTCGCGCGAGACCAGCGAGCGCACCGTGACCGACCTGACCACGGCGTCACGCATGACGGTCCGGTCGGCCGTGCGGACGGATGTGAAGTCCAGGCTGCCGTCGTCCATGACCCACTCCTCGAGGAACCGCTCGACGGCCACCTCGAGAACCGCCCTGTCGAACCGGCCGTCGAGCACGCTCAGATCGCCGACGGCGGTGTCGGCATCCGTGCTCCACGAGATGTTGGTGAGCGACAGGATGTCGCCCGCGCCCTTGACCGCGGTCCTACCGGCCACCTCGAGCACCGCCTCGCGGGCGACCTCCTTCTGGTCCCAGCTGTCCGTCTCGATGGCACCGGTCAGATGGTGCGCACCCTCGGCCGCCTGCTCCACCGACGACACGATCCACTCCCCGGCCCGGTTCTTGCGCAGCGTCCAGTACTCGACCGGACGCGTCGAACCGTCCTTGCGCACGGCATCCGCGCCGTCGCCGCGGCGTACGCAGTCCCTGAGCGTCGCGGTGACCCGGAAGGTGACGGTGTCGTTCTCCTCGCCCGCGCGGTTCGCGACGTCGACCAGCTCGACCGCCGGGCCGGAGACGATCTCCACGACGTTGACCTCGCCGCGGGACGCGTAGTCGCGCAGCCCGTCGGCCCACTTGCCGTAGAGCACCGGGGACAGGATCTGCTGCAACGTGGCGTGATCATGTCGGGTCCAGGCGTCCTGGGCGGTCACGTACAGCCAGACGGCCCGGCGCTCCAGCGCGGCGCGGTCGAAGGTCGCATCCGTGTCGGCGATGGCGTCGACCCGGGCCCCGACCTGGGCGGCGCGCTCGCGCGCCTGCCCGTCCGCGCGGTGCGCCGTACGGTCCGAGACCGTGTTCAGACCGACCGCCTGCGCCGCCTTGCGGCGCCGGTGCACCATCCAGAAGATGAGGAGCAGGACGGCCACGATCACCAGCAGGAGGAGGAACCCGCCGCCCCCGGCACCGGCTCCAAAGCCGTAGCCCAAGCCGCCGCCGGTCGACCCGTGGAAACCACTGCCGTGGCTGCCACCACCGCCACCATGGCTGCCTCCGCCGCCGGTGAACCCGTGGCTGCCGCCCCCGCCACGGGCGTACGCGACCGCCGGGCTGCTCAGCGCGACGACTCCCGCGGCCACACCTGTCAAGCGACCAACACGCACCCGGGCCATCCCTCAAGAGTCAGAGTCGTTCCACAGGCAGCCTACAAGCCGGATCGCCTGGCCCCGGAGGTCAACGAATCGCCTGAGGACGGGGAGAAGCGAGTGCGGTCCCGAGGGTGCGGCAGGAGGAGGGAGGAACCGTGCACGCCACTCGTCCAAGGGCTGTCGGTCCTCAGCCGGCAGTCGCTCCTCGCCCCGGCCGTAGTCGAGCTCGTAGCCCAAGTCCCAGAAGTCGTCGACGTCCTCAGGCTCGGCGCGGTCGTACACCTCGACCTCACTATGGCGTGCCCGGTCGTCCACGAGGTGGCTCTGCCAGTGCTCGTCGCGGTAGCGCGAGACGGCGATCTCCAGCGTCCACCGGCACGATCCCGGACCGGTAGTCGAAGTGGGTGTCAAGAAGCACGACATCCGCCTGGCGGCGGGCCCGCTCCACCAGCGCGGTGTCGCCGCGCTCGTCCCAGAAGGCCGCCGCCACACTGCCCCGTGCCGGCCCCTGGGTCTTCCCGTCTGCCGGCCGCGGTGCGACCCCTCGACGCCGCAGCGCCTGGTGCGCGAACTCGCCAACGCTCAGCAGCAACACGCTGGAACCGGCCCGGGCCAGCCCCTCGGCGAGGGTGAACGCGATGGTGGAACGGCCTTCACCTCCACGCGAACCGGTCACAGCGACCACCATGTTCACCCGGGCGGGAACGGCCGGCGATCCGGTCGGCGGCCACCTCGGTCTCGGCCGCGGACGGTGCCCGCACACTCCAGTCGGGCATCCGGTCCAGGAACAGGCCGATCCGGCGCACGGCGCTGCTCCACTGCTGGATGGTGTCCGACGTCGGAGCCATCCCGGCGCCGGACGCCGATGTCACAAGCTTTGACGGCTGGGTGCGGCACTGGCACTGGGGTAACGACTGGCTCGCCTGAGCGCGACCTGAAGAGCCGCTGACAGCCGTGTAGTTCGATTCCAGCAGGCGATCAACCGGCTCCCGAAGTGCTGAACATGTGCTGTCCGTTCTGGGGCTCTGGCACGAGTTCTGTTGAGGCGCACGCTCAGTGACTGAACTGCGAGTGTGTTCAGATCGGGTTGGTTCTGCTCCCTGCGCTCCAGGAGGCCAGGATTGCTGCCCGCTGCTCATCCAGCCACACGACATCTTCAGGGAGTGCCGGAGCGAATATGTCGACGGTCTCAGAGATGCCGCTTGCGGCGTCTGATGGGCGGACGTATGCCTGCTCGGGCCGCTGGTCCTGCTCGGGAATGACCGTCCGCAGGCAGGCGCGGTGGCGGGTGACGCATTGCTCGGCGGCCTCGCTGACGTTATGCCAGAGATGCCACCGATCTGCGAGCCGGACAGCCTGCGGGGCGCCGGTCCGGGCGCCTTCGGCGAAGAACGGGGCCCGGTCGAGACAGACGACCTCGATGCCAGGACGCTCCGCGAGCCACGTGGCGACCGTCGCCGCGTCCCGGTCCGGCAGCACGTCCACCGGCCGCCGCGTCTCAATGTCGATCAGCACGGTTCCGTAGTCGCGGCCCTTGCGCCTCGCGTACTCGTCGACGCCGACCACCCGCGGAGACGGCGGCTGCGGTTCGGGAAGTGCCTGGATGAGTCGCAGCACCGCGCTGCGGCTGATCGAGACCCCGAGGGTGTCTGCCAGCCTGGCGCCGGCCCGGCCGGCCAGCGCCAGGCCAATACTGGTCAGCACCGTCCGTAACCGCTCCGTCCACCGGCTGTGCCGACGGGCCGGGCCCGGCACCTACTCGGCGAAGGTCCGCCGCTCGCCGACTGAGCACCGCTTCGGACGCTCAGGTGTGAGGCCAGGGATCGATGCCTGCCTCCTTGAGGCGCCGCTCCTCCCGTCAGTTCAAGAAGAGCGCCTGCTCGGGGGAGAAGCCGCCCATGCCCGTGATTTCTCCGGTCATGAGGCCGACGAGGAACTCGACCATCCCGCAATCGTGGGCCACCCAGTCGCCTTCGCATTCGAGCACAAGGACGGTCCACCTGTCCGGATCCGGATGCGAGGTGTCCCAGAACGCGTGGTTGGCGCTGCAGTCCATCGCCCAGGAGATCCGTCCCCGCAGGTCCGGCTCCAGATCCAGCAGGCCGTATCCGTCCTCGTTCAACTCCTCGAACGTCAGCGGGCGTCGGCCCCTCGGGGCCACCAGGAGCGGCAGCCCTACGAAGAACCCATTGTCGATCGAGCCGCCGCCGTAGACGGAGACGAAGTCGCGGTAGTCCGCAGGGAAGTCAGTGCCCCACTGCCGGCGGGCCTCGTCCCAGTCGATCGCATCACCGGCTCCGGCGTGCGGTGGCATCAGCTCAGCCAGACTGGCGACACTCGGATGCATCAGGAGTCCTTCCAAGAGGTCCGGCCAGAACGCCCTCGTCCGCGCGTCGGCAACTTCAATCCGGGACACCATTGATCAAGCGTCCGTGGGACGAATCTCGTTACCCATGGTCACCGACCACAGAAACGTCCATGGTCTGCGCACGGTGAGTGGCGACGTGCTGGTGCGGTAGGCGTTGGGAAGTTGCCCGGAATTCGTCAGCGGCCGGGTTGTGGTGGCTGACAGTGCGGGACCGTGGATGATCTGGTGCCCCGGTTGGAGGGGTTGCTGTTTCCGTCGGTCGCGGGTGTTGCGGTGCTGTCGGTCGACGTGGACGTCGAGTCGGTGAACGTGCGGGTCGAGTGCTCGGCGGTGGGGCACAGCTGCCCGGGGTGCGGGGACTGGTCGGCCCGGGTTCACAGCTCCTACCTGCGGCTTCCTGTCGACGGTCCGGTCGGGGGCAGACGGGTCCGGTTGAGCTCGCGGGTGAGGCACTTCGTATGCGGCAACCCGTCGTTCGGGCAGCGGACGTTCGCCGAGCAGATCGAAGGGCTGACACGACGCCACGGCCGGTGGACCGAGCAGTTGCGGGCCACACTCGCCTCGGTCGGTGCCGGTCGACGCCGAGACCCGCCGGCCGGTGGACCTGCTGCCCGACCGGAAAGGCGTCGAACCTGGCGGCCTGGCCGACGGCGGAGCCCGTGAGCCGGACGGTGGGGAGGTGATTCACCCGGCGTTCAACGCGGGTTCGCCCGAGGGGGTCGCCGCATTGGCCCAGCCGGGCAGATTTACGTCACCCAGGATGCACTTTCAGACGGGCTGGCACTTCGAAGGCAAGAATGGGTTGGAGCCTTGGAATCGCATGGCAAAGTTTTGGTCATTGCACATGTGAAATGTCACATGGCTACCAGTGCCTGTCTCCGAACGGTTTCTCACATCATCTGAAGGAGAAGACCATGAACCGCATCACCCGCATCGCGGTGGGCGCCGCCGGTGCCGCCGCCCTGCTCACGGCGCCCGTGCCGGCCTTCGCCGCCGCGACCGGCGCTGACACCGCCACGGTCACGACTTGCAAATACAGTCTCCAGGCCGGGTTGGCGACCTACGCCTGCGCAGACGTCACCGGCAGCAGCATCGTGATCTACGGGAAGATCGGCCTTGCCGGCCCGCCCGACGGGCCGGTGTCGTGGCAGACCCTGTACACCAATCTGTCGGCCGAGGTGGTCGGCGGCAACTCGCTCGGCTCCGTGAGCGGGAGCACGGCGTTCCATTCCACCGCGGTACGGGTGGACGGCTTCACCGCCACCGCCCCGTGCGGTTCGACAGTGCGTGCGACCTTCTCGGTGCAGGGAAACGGCCCGTTCGGCACTCGGCCGGTGGTGGAAGTTCCGGTGACTTGCTGACACTTCATCAATGTGAATGCCGAGTCCGGGAGTTTTCAGCATCCGTGGCTCGGCCGCCGTGGCGGCCTGCATGGACCTCGTCCGCCGCAGAGGCCCACGTGGATGCCCTGGCTCACGCATCCCCGGGGATGCGTGAGCCAGGGCATCCGGGCTCACGCGCCGGTCAGTACTGGGTGGTGACGGTGACGCCGCTGAAGGCGGTCTTGCCGTAGAGGGTGAGGTAGCGGTAGCCGGCCGTGGTGTTGGTGACGGTCACGGTCTGGGTGGTGCCGCTGTTCGTGGAGGAGGCGGCGTAGTCCGTGTTGGAGGCCCAGCGGTCCGGGCTGTAGTAGAGGTAGGCGGTCCCGGTGCCGCCGGTGGTGGAGACGGTCAGGGTGGTGGTGCCGGCCGGCATGTAGATGTACATCTGGTCCGAGCTTCCGGCGGCGGCGGAGCGGCCGGTGCGGAAGCAGTTGTAGTCCAGCTTCCGGGCGTCGGGGTCGGTGCAGGCGGCCGGTGCGGCCGGCGCGGTGACGGTGACGGTCCGGGTCGTGGTGGCCGTCTTGCCGTTGCTGTCGGTGACGGTGAGGGCGACGGTGTAGGTACCGGCGGCGCGGTAGGACTTCGACGGGGAGGCCGCGGTACCGGTGGTGCCGTCACCGAAGTTCCAGGCCCAGCCGGTGATGCTGCCCTTGCCAGCGGTCTCGGTGGAGCGGTCGGTCAGCTGGACGTTCAGGTCCCGCACCGTGGCGTCGAAGGCCGCCTTCGGGGTGCCCGCGGTGAGGCAGGTGTCGGTGGCGCAGGTGTCGACCCACCTGGTGAAGTCGGCGTCGTAGCCGGTACCCATGGAGTTGTAGTACGCGTAGGCTCGGGCGTAGTCGCCGGTGCGGAAGAGGCCGAGCATGGTCTGGACGACGCCCGGGGAGCGCTCGATCATGTAGCGGGCGGCCAGGTAGCCCCAGTGGTAGGTGCGGACGACGTCGCTGTTCAGGTACGTGCTCTGGAGCAGGGTGCTGAGCGCGTAGGTGTGCTTGGGGGCCAGGGAGACCGCGTTGAGGTCGGTGACGCCGCGGTAGGTGTAGGAGACGTACTCGGCGACGCCCTCGATCCACCACAGGTCGGGCACGCTGGTCTGCTGCTCGAAGCCGCCCTTCATGTCGTAGCGGGCGTCCAGGACGTGGGCGTACTCGTGGTTGAGGTTCCAGATCCGGGCGGTGAAGCCGTTCTCGTTCGGATGCCGGTACATGAGGGAGACCGGCTGGTTGGCCGGGTCGCTCGGGGTCCCGGTCAGGGTGACCCCGCCGTTGTTGGTGTTCGCCTCGTACATCGCGCCGGCGTAGGTCTGGTAGTCGGCCTGGCTCGCGAAGACCACGAGCTGCACGGACGACTCGTACTGGCCGGGGATGGGGCCGTTGTCGCGGACGAGGCCGTGGAAGTACGCGTCCTCGCCCTTGAGGTCGGCGCAGACGGCGGCGAGTTCGGCCGCGGTGAGGTCCTGGGCCAGGACGGTGAGGGTGGCGTTGCAGGTCTGCCTGATCGGCAGCACGACCTTGGTCAGCCGCTGCTTCAGGTCACAGACGCCGTAGTAGGAGCACTGGTCCTTGTCGAAGAAGGCGGCCGTGTTGGCCGTGCCGACCCACAGCGGGGCGGTGGGGCCGGTCATCGACGAGCTGTCGAGCAGGGCCTTGGCCAGCGGGCGGATCCTGGACTGGAACGCCGGGTACTTGACGAACCGGGTCAGCTCGATGCCGGCGTTGGAGACCAGGAAGCCGGGGTAGGTTCCGAGCAGGTCGTGGTGGGTGCGGGTGAACGCGTCGAGGGTGTCGATGATGCCCGGGTCCGCGGTCACCGCGTCGACGAAGGACTTGCTCTCGTGCCCCCGGTCCAGCGCGGAGAGGGCGCTGTTGACGTACGTGAGCAGGTTCTTCGAGCTGTCGTACGCGCTGGTGTAGCCGTTCAGCACCTGCCGGTAGGTGGTCAGGTAGCGGCCCTGCTGCCCGGCGCTGTCGGTGAGGATGATGACGTCGTTGGCGACCTGGCCGTTCGCGTCGGTGACGTCCGCGGCGTGCGGGCCGGCCAGGAAGGCGTCGATGCCGCGCGTCACGGCGGCGGTCAGCGTCGCGTCGTAGGGGCCGACGTGCGCGAGGTCCTTGTCCTGCACGTAGTAGCCCGCGCGCAGGTACAGGACGACCTGCCAGGTGGCGGCGGAGTTGTCGCCGGGGTAGGCGGCGGCGGCGCTCTGGAAGGCGTCGGCCATCGTCGCCATCTGGCTCTGGCGGAACAGGGCCGAGGCGTACGGGCTGCCGCCGAGCTGGAACAGCGAGCCGATGCACTGGGGGGTCGAGGCCTTGACGTAGGACACCAAGGCGGCCCCGGTCCTGCCGGCGAAGTCGGCAGGGGTGCACGACTGGGCGGTGACCGGCTCCGCCACGAGCGCGCGGGGTGCGGCCTTGGCCAGGCCCTTGTCCGGGGCGGTCCCCGCCGGCGCCGTGCCGAACAGCGGGTTGACCAGCGGCAGCTGCGCGGCCGTGAGCGGGCGGGACTGCGGAGCGCCCGGGCTCTCGGGATCGGCGAACGGACTGCCGGGAACCTCCGACGAGCTGCCGGAAGGCTGATGCGGGCCGGCAGCGACCGGTGCGGGGGTGACCGGGGTGGGGGCGGCCTGGCTCGGTCCGGCGGATATGCCGAGCAGGACGGTGCCTGCCGCGGCAGATGCGGCCAGCAGCCTGGACATGCGTGAGAGCGGACGCATCGTCTATTCCTTTGTGGGGAAAAGCGAACGGAGCGCCTCGGACGTGGGGACGTGGGAGGTATCCGAAGCGTGTGACGCACCGTCTCACAAGATCGGCGGGGCTATCAATAGGGTGTGACATGTCACCTTTCTCGGGTTTACCTCTGCCGAAAACGGCGGCCCCCTGGCACACCAGGACCTGGCAGGCGACGCGGTGCACCCGCAGGGCAACCGTCACGGGCCGCCCGCAGCCGGGCAGATCCGACGGATAGCGCAGGTAGGAGCCGTGGACCCGCTCCGACCATGTCCCGCAGTCCGGACATGACGCACCCGGAGCAGCCACGCGGGCGGCGATCCGCACCACCGCACCGGACGCTTCGACACCGAAGACCTCCGCCTGGGGCAGTGACGGGAACAGCAACTCGCCGAGCCACGACCACGATTGCGACACAGCTGCCGAATGTCGGCCAGCCAGGTGACTCTGCCGACCAGTTCTGGACGATCTCCAGGCCCCGCCACCGCCCCAGGATCCGTCACCCAGTGTCACCGGTCACATGAGCCGGGCCAGACCCTACTTCACCCCGGTGAAAACACTCCCGCTCCACCCCGACTGACCATGTGCTACGACGTGCACATCACTCGGCGCGAGAACTGGTGGGATGAAGAGGAGCAGGACATCAACGCGGCGGCATGAGAGGCCGTGGTCGCTGACGATCTCGGCCTCGCGATGGCCCCGATGTGGTGGACCGCCGGCCGGATCGTGTCCAGGAACCCGAGCGATGCGGTGATCGCGACGATGTGCCGGGTGGCGAAGGTGCTGAACGCGCGGGTTCAGGGCGACGACGGCGAGTACTACGACGCCTGACTCGTACGGCCACTGCGAGATGATCAAGGGTTGTGTCGACTCTTGACGATCGTGCGGTGGCCGCGAGCCGTAGCGTGGACCCTGCTCGATGGCGGGCCTTGTTCGACCAGGCCGTGGCTCGGATCGCGGGCGTGTTCGGGCGGGTGGAACCTCGCGCCACCGCCCGCGCCTATCTGCTCGGGTTGCTGTCCGGCACCGAGCGCAAGAACTGCTGGCAGCTCGCGGAGCACGCAGGACACGCCCGTCCCGGACCGACGCAGCGGCTGCTGCGGACTGCCCGCTGGGACGTGGCCGAGGTGCGTGACGAGGTCCGCCGCTACGTCCTGAACCACCTCGGTACCGGTGACGGGGTTCCGGTCGTGTACGAGACCGGCTTCCTGAAGAAGGGCCGCGGTTCGGCGGGCGTCCAACGGCAGTGCACCGGAACCGCCGGACGCATCGAGAACAGCCAGGTCGGCGTCTTCCTCGCCTACGCCTCCGGCAGGGGACGAGCGTTGATCGACCGTCGGCTCTACCTGCCCGAGCACACCTGGTGCCAGGACGCCGAACGACGCCGCAAGGCCGGAGTGCCCGACGACATCGTCTTCGCGACCAAGCCCCGGCTCGCCCTGCAGATGATCGTGGCGGCGCTGGATGCCGCAGTGAGCACGTCGTGGGTGACCAGCGAGGAGGCCTACGGCCAGGACCCCGGCCTGCGGGCCGGACTGGAGACCCGCGAAGTCGACTACGTGCTGGCGGTCTCCTGCGCGACCAAGGTGCGGATCAACCAGGGCCGCACCGCGATCCGCGCGGACGAGGCTGCTGATCGCCTGCCCGCCTCAGCCTGGCACCGGCAAAGCGCCGGTCCCGGGGCCAAGGGTCCCCGCTACTACGACTGGGCCTGGATGCGCATCGGTACCGGCGACCACCGTCACCTGCTGATCCGCCGCAACCCCACCACCAGCGAACTCGCCTTCTACCTGTGCCGGTCACCCCAGATCGTCCCGCTGTCCGAACTCGTACGAGTCGCCGGCACCCGCCGGTGCATCGAAGAATGCTTCCAGGCGGCCAAGGGCCAGGTCGGCCTGGACCACTACCAAGTCCGGAACTGGACCGCCTGGCACCGGCACGTCACCCTGTCCATGCTCGCCCTCGCATTCCTGGCCATCGCCGTTCAGGACGCGCGGCCGACCAGACCTGCGGATCCGAACCGCCCGGCCCGAAGCCGAGAGTTGGTCGACCTGACCGTCCCGGAAGTCCGCCGCTTGGCGCGCTGTTCAGCTCCGTCATGTCCCTGCGTGCACTCTTGCACTGGTCGAACTGGCGCAGAAGCCACCAAGCTTCGGCGCATCGCAGCCACTACCGGCGGCGGCTCTCCCTCCCCACAGGCACGTAGATCGCGAAGTCGCACCGGAGTACTAGCCCGGCCGAGCGCCGGTGTTCCCCCGCCCGGGTCACGGGCCACCGCGTCCTCCCGGGCCACGCGCGGGCGTTCGAGTACGCCTCGGATGCGACGCGGGGACCCCACCCTCCGTCAGCAAAGCCGAAACCCGACATCCAGGAGTCCTCCGTGGCCCTCATGAAGCCCCTCGTCCTGACCGCCCTCGCCGCGTTCACCGTCCTGGCCGGCAGCACCGAGACCGCCGTCGCCGACAACAAGCCCGCCGCCGACGACAAGCCCGCCGCGAAGCCGGCCGTCGTCATGCCCGACGACCCGGCCGCCGTCGACCCCTCGCTGCTGGCCGCGCACGCGCAGGTCTTCGGCAGCTGGAGCGTCGTGGGCCCGGGCCAGAGCGCGTCCGCCGCCGTCGAGTGTCCCTCCGGCCAGGTGCCCACCGGCGGAGGCGGCCAGACCAGCGCGTTCAAGATCTTCTTCACCGACTCCTACCCGAGCGGCAGCTACTGGATCATCCGCGGCACCAACACCAACACCGTCGAGGAGTCCATCCGCGCGACCGCCGTCTGCACCACCCCCTGACCCTCCCACCCCCAGGACCGACCACCCCGGACCCGCCTCACGGGTCCGGGGCACTCCCGTCTGCCCCGGCGCTCGTCCCCGCACGGGCCGCGGGCGGGCGGACCACCACGCCACCGCGAGGCTGGGCACCCGGCACAGCCAGGCGATCACCAGGCAGGAAGTGCGGAATTCCAGACCCGCCCCAGGGCGGCGACCAGCACAAGCCGCAGGACGACGGCAGCGAAGGCGAGACCGAAGGTGAGAGCGAAGCCGCGGACCGTCCAGCGCCGGTGGTCCTCGATCCGGCCTTGCAGGATCACCCGCAGTCCGATGCCGGACAGTGATCCGCCACCCAGAGAACCCTGCCGTGCTCCCCGAACCCGCGATGGCCGAACTGTCGCAGCCCGGCCCGCACCACACCGGCAACCCGGGCCTGAAGAACGGATCCGGAGCTTTCGCCAACTGCCGCCCCACCCCGGCCGGTGGCGCTCATGCGATGAGCTTCCGCGAGGAGCCGGCCGTCCTGACCCTGACGGTGAGGCAGGTCGAGACCATGGTGCTTTTCCGGTAGCGGCGAAGGTTTGCATGGGCCCGCTTGGGCGTTCGATCATGGGCCGGCACCTTCGGCTACAGCGGCGCGGCGATGGCACCCGGCTCCGAGACTTCGGCGGTCGCGGTGTCGGTCGCGGCCGCCGAGTTCTCCCCAGTCGTCGCCCAGCCCAACCCGCTGGACTGACCTCGATTAGTGGTCCGCGGAGTCATGGGAAACGGAATGATCATCCGAGTTCTGAAATCACTCTAATGGCGCATTTCTGGCGGTCGCGAAAGCGCCTTGATGCACATAAGGTACCCACAGGAACAAGTACGCCAACGAACGGGTATTGAAATGACTGACGCAAACTCTTCGATCCTGGAAGGCCTCAACCCCTCGGATATTGAAATCGACTCGGAGGGGAAAATCAAGATCGGAAATGCGGACATCGCCAAGGCAGTGAGGGCGGCATCCCAGGCCCCCGACACGGCAGACGCCGACTTCAACATCGGCTGCACCTCCAACAACGGGTGTGGCAAGAAGCTGACGGCGCCGGCGTGACGACCCTGAACGCCGAGGGCGGCCTCGCCGAGCGGCGGTCCGCCCTCGGCGCGGCATGCGTGCGCTCTCTTCGTGACGACCATCTTCAGCTGATCGTCCTCCCCACCGAGCAGTGCAACTTCCGGTGCACCTACTGCTACGAGGACTTCACCGTCGGACGCATGGCGCCGGCCGTCGTGGAGGGCGTCAAGCGCCTCGTCGACCGGCGCCTGGACGGCTTGAGGGACCTGCGGATCTCCTGGTTCGGTGGTGAGCCCCTCCTGGCGATCGGCGTCATCGAGGAGATCTCCGGCCATGTCGCCGAAATGGCCCGCCGTACCGCCACGACCTACGTCGGCGACATGACCACGAACGCGTACCTCCTCGACTCGGCGATGGTGCGGCGGCTGGCAGCCCTGGGGATCCGGTCCTTCCAGATCTCACTGGACGGTCCGAAGCACCTGCACGACCTGACCCGAATCCGCCGGGACGGCCGGGGCTCCTTCGATCGCCTCTGGGAGAACCTGCTGGCCATCCGTCACGGCGATGCACCCGTCCAGGTTCTCCTGAGAATCCATCTGACTCCAGAGAACCTCCATGCCATGCCAGAATTCCTCCGTCGAATCCGCAAGGATTTCCTTGGCGACCGCCGCTTCTCCGTTCACCTCAAGCCCGTCGAACACCTCGGCGGCGAGAACGACGCCACCACGGCCGTACTCTCCACAAGGGAACGGGAAAGAATCCTCGCAGACCTGCAGAGTGTCCTTGGGGTGGAAAATTCCAGTGCCGACCTTTCCCCGTACGTCTGCTACGCGGCGCGTCCGAATTCTCTGGTGATCCGGGCCAACGGCACGGTCGGCAAATGCACGGTCTCCCTGACCGATCCCGCCAATAATGTGGGCCGGTTGACTGAAGACGGAACCCTCGAAATCGACAACGACCGCCTGCACCCTTGGCTGAGAGGGTGGCAGAGCGGCGACTGGGACACCCTGGGCTGCCCGGCCGACGGTTTCACCCTGGGAGAGCCGCTGCTCCAGATCGGCCTCCCGCCCAACCGGTCCGCCGAATGACCGCAGCCGCCCTTGTGTCGCGGGACTACCTGGTCGACCAGGACCGCCTGCTGCGTCCCGCTCTCGACACGTGGGCCACCGAACTGGCCGAGCACCTGGAGGCAGCCCTTACGACCCCAGGTCAGGATTCCGGCACGCTGCATGACGCCTTCGTCCACATCAACCAGGCCGGCTTCGTGGTGGCGGCGGCGGGCGACCTGACCACTGCGGCACGAATCTGCAAGTCCCAGCTGACACTGGTCGCCCACCACACGGCGTCCCGCAGAGACCCGCGGCTGCTCGGCCTCGCCGTGCAACCGTGGGTGAACCTCGGCAGACTGCACGCCTTGCGCCGACGAACCCACCGCGCTGCCCCGCATTTCCGGCTCGCCGAGGACTACGACGCGCAGCGCGGCGCGGAACTCGGCCCGTGCACCATCTCCGCGGCGGCGTGGGCCGCCATCGTCGCGGCCGAACCGTCACTCCCTCAAGTCCTGTGGAACATCCATGCCAATGAGTCGGTGAAGACGCACCTCATGGCGAGCGACCCGGCCTCGGCGCTGCGCGTCGCCGAGCGCCTCCGTGGGATGTGTCCCGTCACGGCCCAGGTCTTTCGCACCGAAGGCGAGATCCTGGCACTCCTGCACAACGGCCAACCGGATTCGGCCGTGGCGCTGGCCGTCGATGAGCAACCATCGTCGTTCTACGGCGAGCTGGCCTTCCACCTTCACCAGGTGACCGGCCTGGCCATGATGGGCGACGTCCAGCGTGCCCGGCGCTCCGCCGCGGGCCTCCTCGCGGTGCTGGCCCACGTGCAGCCGCGTCAAGAGGACGCTCCCACCCTCATGCGTCAGCTCAGGCAGCTCGGCACGCTGTCGGAGGCGCTGGAACTGCCCAGGTACGCCCTTGCGGTGAACCTGCGCGGCCTGGAGCTCTGCCGCGAATACGATGACCAGCCCCTGCGTTTCCGGTTTCTGGGCTCGTTGCTCAGCCTCGCACCCACCCACCGCTCGGCGCCGGACTGGGAGCAGGAGCACTCGCGCCTCAGCAGCGACTCCCTCTACGCCGAGGTACGTCGTGCCGGGCGCCACGCCGACGGAGTGTCGGGTAAGCCCCCGCTGGTCCGGCTGATTGCCGCAGTGAACGCGCTCTGCTTGCGCACTGCATAGCGAGGCTGGGGCGGCCTGCCTGCTCGGACCACCCTCTCAAGCACCAAGAACGGCATCAGGCCCGGGATAGTACACACGTTCGTCCAGCACCATCCTCCGGTGGGCCCGACCGTCCGTGACGGTGCCGCCGCACGGGCCGGCATCCTTCCCACCCGCCCGGTCCATACGGTGCTCGCGTCACTGCCGCCGATCACGGAAGTCCCGGCTGCCGCCGGCCCCAAGCCTTGACGGGGTTCGCGGAGCCAGAGGATCAGGGAAGCCAGGACGACTCCCGCTCGGCAGCGTGTGGAATCGACGGCGGCGGTCCACTCCACCCGGCTCACCGCGTCGTCACGGACCTGGACATGCTTCAGCAGCCTCGCCCACGTGCCATCGGCCTCCCAGCGGGCGAACCGCTCGTGGACGGTCTGCCACGGCCCGTACCGATCCGGGAGATCACGCCACGGCGCCCCGGTCCACAGCCGCCACAGCCCGCCGTTGACCACCTGCCTGTGATCACGCCACGGACGACCGCGTCCGTCCACCTGCGGCAACAGGGGCTCTATCCGCTCCCACCCCGCGTCCGTCACCCGCCTCGATCTACCACAAGATCAATTATCAGACAGGCCTTGGCTTCGAGGAATGGGGGAAACGCACGCTGCTTCGCCAACGGTCCGAGTTGCGGACGCTCGTTACGGAGCGAAGGCTGGAAATAGACGACTCGCCGGACGGGAAGCGTCACGCGTGGCGAGACAGTCGCCCATCTTTCCGGTGCAGTAGGCAGTCGTCTACTGCAAGCGAAAACCACCATATTTCAACCCTCCCGCACAGTCCAGCGCCGAGGCAAATTCACCCATAGATTCACTAACCCACCGAAATCCGTTGACGTTGCGTGAACCCGGACTCATCAGGATTAGAGGAAGATGGCATGGCAACCATCGAGACGTCCAACAACGCCGCTACACCTGCCCTTAAGGGAGATAATACGGCGGGAGGCGATGGAGTTTTCGGCCAGGCGACACCAAATGGCCGCGGCGTTGTCGGAGTCAGCGCGGCCCACACCGCCGTTGAGGGGAACACCAAGACTGGTAACGGGATCTTGGGCATCGCAGACGGACCCGGTGGCCGCGGTGTTGTCGGCACCAGCATCGAGCATGCCGGGGTAGTAGGTTCCAGTCAGAGGTTCGTCGGCATATGGGCGGAAACGAAGAACGCGGCCCAGGCAGCTTTACTGGCAAAGAATCCGAGCGGATACGCAGGAAGGTTTGAAGGAGACGTCGTCGTCACCGGTGCCCTAGTCAATCCACAGCTGAATCAACAACTGCGCCAGCTGGAGAACGATGTCGCCAACCTGCAACAAGCCGTTGCGACACTGCTCACCATGGCACATCCGCAGGGATCCGGATGAGGCTGGTGCGGCGCGGGTTCACCGATCCCGTCCCTGCTGTGACCTGAGCTGCGCGCCACCAGGCAGCCCGTGGCGCCTCCGAACCAACGCCGCGCCAGAGGTGCATCGCATTCGAAGCAGTGGTTTCATGAAGAGGAGGAGCAATCCTCCGGGAGGGCGGCGGTGAATTTCACAGGAGGTAGTAGTAATGCCAGCACCCGTCATACAGGCCTACGGCCCTGTCAACTGGGCAATGGCTTCGGGGCAAGGCGCCCTTTTGCCCGGCCAGGCCCACTCGTGGCTTTCCCCTGAATTGCCCAAGAATGCAGTCGTGTTTGCGGTATCCGCACACCCGGCCCGGGAGACGGGCGTGCAGTCCATGAGAGTGGAAAATCTCGCCACGCAGTACACGAGCAGCGGAACGGCCGGCGCGAGCTATGCGCTTCTCAACCAGGGCCCCTATGGAATTACGGCCTACCACGCCTGGCTCAGCGGAGTAAACCTCGACACGTCCTCCGTCCCGGGCGCCGATGCCACGAGAAGGACCTACGCCATTCACGACACTGCAGGATTGATCACCGAAATCATCACTGCCCCAGCTGGTCTGACCATAGAGAAGCAGACTCCACTGGGACTCTCAATGACGGAGATTGACCTCCCTTCGGGCACTACCGCAGCAGACCTGGAGACCTCGGAAGCTGCGACGCATTTTGCTGCCAGGTTCCTGGTACGGGTATCCACAACGAGGGCTGCCGTCATAGGTCGATAGCGAGGTACGCATGTCACCCGCCTCGGTGGCGAGTCGAAGTGCATCCTGCCAGCGCCGAGAACCCGGCGGCGTCAGATCAGTCCAGGACGACCCTGACGCCGCTCTCCCCGAGGGTTTGCAGGACTCTGTCGAAGTAGGACTCGCCCGAATCACCGACCAGAGCGCGGTCGGACAGGGCTTCGCGAGCGGTATCCGCGGAGTGCCAGAGCAGGGTGAACGGCGGGAGGACCGCCGGGCCTCCGGCGAGGCTGTCGCGGAGCCGGGACAGGTTCTTCCCGAGATCCCGCCCGGGCCCCAGGACCGCCTCCCCGATCGCCAGGTAGAGGCCCGGCACGTCGGTGACGAAGCGGCCGTCGAGGTGGTACTCGCCGCCGGAACGGCCCACGCCCGGCCCGTAGGGGCTGGTGGTCGTCAGGCGCAGCCACTCGTAGCGGCCCGCGGTGGTGAGCGGTGCCCAGAGGTTGCGTTCGGCGGGTTCGCCGTCGTACCAGGTCTCGTGGACCGCGCGGGCCTGCGGGTCCGGGCGTTCGTTGCAGCGGTCCGCGAGCGTGAGGTCCAGCAGTGCCCCGCCCAGGACTGAGGGCCGGACGTCGGTGATGTCGACGTCCACGCCGAGGTGGTGCATGGGCCGGCCGTTGCGGTCCAGCGCCACCAGCCACGCGCACACCAGTGGCTCGGGCCGGGGCGTGCCCAGCCGCTCCAGCAGCGTGTCGGTGGGCTCGCACCCGATCAGGTGGATCGGCTCCGGTCGGGGCGGGTGCTGCGGGTAGAGTCCGCGGGCGGCGAGGCAGGTGCCGGTCGGTTCGGCGTCGGGCGGGTACGTCGGCCGGACTTCGAAGCGGTAGGAGGCCGGCGCTTGGGGAACGGCCCAGGCCCCGTACATGGTGTTCGCGATGCCGGCGCCGAGGACGAGGTCCACGCTGTCCGGAGCTCCGGGGGTGGGGCGATGGGTGATCACCCGGACGTCGATGAGATCGACCGAGGTGGGCGATGTCAGGCCGTCGGCGTCGAGGACGTCCACCGTCAGGTCGCCCAGGAGCCGCTGTGCCGCGGTGGGCCGGGTGGCCAGTGCGACGAGCCGGCTGTCACAAGGACAGCCGTACAGGGTGACGATCTCCCGGGGTGGCGGCACCGGTGTCAGGTACAGCGCCTCGGCGTCGGCGCAGCGTGCGAGGAGCGTGACGCGGTCGGTGTCCTCCCGGTCGGAGTCGTCCTCGACGAGCAGGTAGCGCAGCGAGAGGTCCCGCTCCCATCCGGTGAACTCCGTGACGCGCAATCCGACCTCCGTACTCGAACCGTTCCCGGGTGGGCAAGCGTACGGCCCGTCGGTCGGGCGGGGACTCATCGGGGTCCGCCCGGCAGGTTTCGTCCGGTGAGGGGTTCCGGGCGGATGGAGTGCCGGGGGGGGGGGCCCCCGCCCCCCCCCCCCGCCCGCCACCACGGCCGCGGCGGGGGGGGCGGGCGGAAAGTCGGCGTACTCTCATCTATCAACCTACGCGAGATAACGGTAGAAGACGAGAGCG